>CANQYG010000042.1 GCA_947628015.1 uncultured Clostridia bacterium | reverse complement strand
GAGTGAGAACCCCCGCGGCGTTCAGCCGGTCAGCGATGTCCCCGGAAGCAAGTGGAAGAATTCATACATCAACAGCATCAGTTGCAGTTCTTCCAGAAGTTGAGGATGTAGATATTGAAATAAACCCAGCAGATATAAAGATGGAAGTTTTTAGAGCATCAGGTGCAGGAGGTCAACATGTTAACAAAACCTCATCAGCCGTAAGATTAATTCATATTCCATCTGGAATAGTTGCAGAATGTCAAACTGAAAGATCTCAAATGCAAAATAGAGAATATGCAATGAAATTATTAATGTCAAGGCTTTATGAAATTGAAAAAACAAAAAGAGATAATGAAATAGAAAGTGAAAGAAGAAATCAGATAGGAAATGCAGATAGAAGTGAAAAAATTAGAACTTATAACTATCCACAAGGAAGAATAACAGACCATAGAATAGGACTTAGTATCTATCAAATGGAGAGTTTCTTGAATGGTAATCTTGATGGAATGATAGATAACTTAATTGCAGCAGATACAGCAGAAAAACTTCAAGGAAGTGAAGAATAAAAGAAAAATAGAACTTAAATAATTTTTTAAGTTCTATTTTTTTTCTGGTGTAATAAGCTTTATTATATTAAAAAATAGGGGATAAATATTATGTTACAAATATCTTTATTGGGGTTATTTTTTGGAACAATAGGTACTACTTTGGGTGGAATTATAGGAATTTTTACAAAAAGAAATTCTAATAAATTTTTAAGTTTTGTATTAGCTTTTGCATCTGGATTAATGCTTGCAGTTGTATGCTTTGACTTGATTCCGGAAGCACTAGAACTGACATCAATTTTTACAGTTCTTTTAGGTATTATACTAGGAATCATAACAATGATTGGATGTGACATTTTAGTCAATAAAAAATTTAATATTGATAAAGCTAATACGAAAAATATGAGTTTAGTAAAAACAGGAATTATTGTAAGTATTGGACTCGCACTTCATAATATACCTGAAGGGTTAGCAATTGGCTCAGGGTTTGAAGCTTCAGATGCCTTAGGATTTTCACTAGCAATTGCAATAGCATTACATGATGTTCCAGAAGGTTTAAGTATGGCAATACCAATGAAAAGTGGAGGAATGAATCCATTTAAAATAATGTTTTATGTAATTTTATCTGGAATTGCTACGGGTTTAGGAGCTTTAATAGGAGCTATTGTCGGAAATATATCAATAAATATAATTGCAATATGTCTTTCTTTTGCAGCTGGAGCAATGCTTTACATTGTATCAGGAGAATTAATACCAGAATCTAATCAATTATACCAAGGAAGAATGACAGCGGTAGGAAATATGTTAGGATTTTTAATAGGATTATTTGCAATGATTGTAAATGGATAGTAGAGCTCATTTCTTAATAGAAAATATTTGTATTAAATGAAGAAAAAAGTTATAAGGTACTTGAATTAATTTTTTAAATATAGTAAAATCTATACGAACAAAAGTTTTATTACTTTACATATTTAATAAACATATAACTATAAGAAAGAGAGAGAATAAATGCAAAATATATTAGATGAACTTAACGAAAGACAAAAAGAAGCAGTAGAAAATACAGAAGGTCCTTGCTTAGTAATAGCAGGAGCAGGAAGTGGAAAGACTAAGGTTTTGACATATAAAATTGCTTATTTAATTCAAGAAATGAATGTAAAACCTTGGAATATACTTGCAATAACATTTACAAATAAAGCATCAGAGGAAATGAGGCAAAGAGCAGAAAAATTAATTGGTGAAAATATCAATGATTTATGGCTTGGAACTTTTCATTCAATTTGTGTAAGAATTTTAAGAAAATTTATTGATAGACTAGGATTTGATACATCTTTTGCAATTTTTGATACATCAGACCAAAAGACATTAGTAAAAAATTGTATGAAAGAACTTAATATAGATACAAAATTATTTACGGAAAAGTCTGTTTTAAATGCAATTAGTAATGCAAAAAATGAAATGCTTGAACCAGAACAGTATAATTTAAAATATTCAGGAGACTATAGAAAAGAGATAATAGGAAAAGTTTATTCTTTATATCAAAAAAGATTAAAAGATAATAATGCTATTGATTTTGATGATATTATTAATTTTACAATAAAAATATTAATGGAAAATCCAGATGTTTTAGATTATTATTCATCAAAATTCAAATACATATTAGTAGATGAATACCAAGATACAAATAAATCTCAATTTACATTGACTACTCTTTTAGCATCAAAGTATGGAAATATTACAGCTGTTGGTGATAATGACCAAGGAATATATCGGATTTAGAGGAGCTGATATATCTAATATTTTAAATTTTGAAAAAGACTTTCCGGGAACAAAAATTATAAAATTAGAGCAAAATTATCGTTGTACGGGAAATATTTTAAAAGTTGCAAATGCAGTAATAAAACATAATGAAAATAAATATGAAAAAAAGCTTTGGACAGAGAATGGTGAAGGAACACTTCCGTACATATTTTGTGGTAAAGACGAATATTCAGAAGCTGAGTTTTTAATTGAAAATATAAATAGATTAAAAAGAGAAGAATATTTTAAATATTCTGACTTTGCTATTCTTTATAGAATGAACTCTCAGTCAAGAGCAATAGAAGATAAACTAAGAATAGAAAATATTCCATACAAAATTATAGGTGGATTAAAATTCTATGAAAGAAAAGAAATAAAAGATGCAATAGCGTATTTAAGGTTAATATCTAATCAATCTGATAATTTTGCTTTAGAAAGAATTATAAATGAACCAAAAAGAGGAATAGGAAAAACTAGTATTGATAATATAAAAAATATTGCTATACAAAATAATATATCTATGTATGAAGTAATAAGAAATGCAAGTAATTTTATTCCAAGAATAGCAGAAAACACTAGACAATTTGTTGAAACTATAGAAGAACTAAAAGCTACGGAGTGTGCAATTTCAGAGTTAATAATGAAGGTTTTAAATAAAACAGGATACATTCAAGCACTAAAAGATGAAAATTCAATAGAAGCAGAAACAAGGATACAAAACATTGAAGAGTTTGTAACAGTTGCAAATGAATTTGAAAAAGAATCAGCAGAAAACACATTAGAAGAATTTTTAAATGGTATAGCACTTGCTAGTGATACAGACAATTTAGAAAATTCTGATGATGTAGTTACTTTAATGACTCTACATAGTGCAAAAGGATTGGAGTATCCAGCTATATTTTTAGTTGGTATAGAAGAAGGTATATTTCCGGGCTATCAATCAATGGATAATCCAGAAGATATTGAAGAAGAAAGAAGATTATTTTATGTAGGAGTTACAAGAGCAAAACAATTCCTATTTTTAACTTTTGCTAAAAGAAGGACAATCTTCGGTTCTACAAGTTATAATCCACCTTCAAGGTTTTTAAAAGAAATTCCTAATGAAATATTAGATGGATATGACAAAGCAATGGAAGAAAAAGATAAAAATGAAGAATTTGAAAATAGCAATATTGAATGGAAATATAAAAATCATTATAATAAAGCTGATTCTAGCAATGTAATAACATATAATATAAATCAAGTTAAAGATTTAACAAGCAATACACCAAATAAATTTGGAAGAACAGCTGAAAGCTTTTTAGCATCAATACAAGCAAAGAAAACAACAAATATAGACTTGAGCAAATTTAAAGTAGGTCAAAAAATATATCACAAAAAATTTGGACAAGGTGTAATTTCTAAGTTAGAACCAGAAGAAGATGATATAAAAGTTGATATTGATTTTGAAAAAGCTGGACATAAGAGATTAATGGCAAAATTTGCAGGATTAGAAATATTAGAATAAAATAGTTACTAAAAATGAAAAATTAGTGAAATTTTTTCACTAATTTTTCTATAACCATTTTATCAATTGAACAAAATTAGATTTTTAATTATGATTGATAAAATTATTTTGACAAATTTCAATAGCATTATTTTTTATAACTAATTTTCCTTTTTCTTTTAATAAACAAATAAATAAGTCTTTACTTGAATAAAATTTACAAAATTCTGTAATAGAACTATAAAATTTTCCAATATTATTAAACTTTTCATTTATTTTATAAACTGATAAATAATAATTATTATGGTATAAATATAATTCAATTTTTTTAGCAAAGTTATTTAAGTCATATAAATCCATTTTTTTTGCAAACTCACAAAAATTACAGAAATCTTCAAAATCTTCAAACTTATAAATTGCATAATTTGAATTAAATTCTCTAACAATTTTTTTAGGCTTAGCAGATTTTATATTTTTTTTCATTTTAACAAGTTTAGTTACGGTAAATACAAATTTTCCATTTTTTAAAGCTAAGGCATCTATTTTTATTTTATAATCTCGAGTATTAAAACCAACTTCATCATAAGCTTTTTCAAGGATTTCTAAAAAAGTATGTCTTGCATCAGAAGAATCAGAAACAAAATCATCAAAGTTTTGGCTGTTTGGTAATTCATCATATGATAAAATAATCTTTAATTTGTTTTCACTAAGCTTTTGAAATTTCATTATGACCTCCTTGTAAAAAACACTATAACATATTAATTGCAAAAAATAAAGACTTTTTATAAAAATAACTTGAAAAAAAAACCAAATACATATATAATAAGTTTATAAAAAAACACATTTCCGTAAGAAAATTGGAGGTAGAAATGGCTACAAAAGAAAAAGGAACTTTAGTCTTAATAATATTTATATTATGTGGTATAGTTATAGGAGGATTAATAGGACAGTTAACAAAAGATGTATCGTGGCTTAATTGGTTAAGCTATGGGAAAGAATTTGGACTAGTAGATCCTATTACATTAGATTTAGGAGTGGTACGATTTACCATTGGACTAATGTTTGACATTAATATATCAAGTATAATTGGAATAGCTATCGCTATATTTATTTATAGAAAATTCTAAAGTTATAAAATTTTATTTTTGGGGGCAGAAAGGAGATATATGCCACTAAAAATTAAAGAATTGCCAAAAAGTGAAAGACCTTATGAAAAACTCGAAAAATATGGAGAAAAAATGTTATCAAATGCAGAGTTATTGGCAATAATTATTAAAACAGGAACCAAGGAGGAAAATTCTATTGATATTGCTAATAGAATTCTTTTGATGTCTAACTCACTAAAAGGGTTGCAAAATCTTTCTCTAACAGAATTAGAAAATATAAAAGGAATAGGAAAGGTAAAAGCAATTCAATTAAAGTCTATCTGTGAACTTGCTAAAAGGATGAGCAAGGAAAATGATATAATGTTTCAAGTTAAATCTCCTCAAGATGTTGCAAAAATATTTTTTGAAGAATTTAAAATAGAAAAACAAGAGATTTTCAAGATAATAATTTTAAATACTAAAAATTACATTATAAAAATAATAGATTTTGCAAAGGGAAAAATTGATTCAATAAATTTAGATATAAAACAAATACTTCAAGAAGTAATAAAACAAAATGCAGATAGAATTATAATTGTTCATAATCACCCAAGTGGAGACCCAACTCCAAGTAAAGCAGATATAAATTTTACAAAAAATTTATATAAGGCATCAGAAATTGTAGGCGTAAAATTGATAGACCATATTGTAATAGGTTTCAACAAATATGAAAGTATATTTTCGAGAAGGGAATTTAAAGATGAAATTATTTGACTTTAGTTCAAAAGATATTGGTATAGATTTAGGAACAGCAAATATCTTGATTACATTAAAAGGTAGAGGAATAGTTTTAAGAGAGCCATCTGTAGTAGCAATAGATGGTGCAAATTCAGAAATAGTTGCAACTGGTATGGATGCTAAAGAAATGTTAGGGAGAACTCCAGAAAATATTAGAGCTGTAAGACCAATGAAAGAAGGTGTTATAGCTGATTTTACAGCAACAGGTCTAATGTTAAAAAATATGCTTAGAAAAGTATGCAAAAAATATAATGCAGGAAAACCAAGAGTTGTTGTAGGAGTTCCATCTGGAATTACGGAAGTCGAAGAAAGAGCCGTACAAGAAGCATTTTTGCAAGCAGGTGCAAAAGAAGTATATTTAATAGATGAACCTATGGCATCAGCAATAGGCGCAGGGTTAAATGTGTTAGAGCCAAATGGAATTATGATAGTAGATATTGGTGGAGGAACAACGGAAGTTGCCGTTATTTCATTAGGAGGAATAGTTGCAAAAACATCTATAAAAGTTGCTGGAGATGCAATTGATGAGGCAATTATTTCTTATTTAAAAAGAAAAGAAAATATAGCAATTCGGCCAAGCGACAGCTGAAAATCTAAAAATTGAACTAGGATGTGTAATGCCACTAGTTACTGAAATTACTAAGGAAATAAGAGGAAGAGATATAGATGCTGGACTTCCTAGAAATGTTGAAATATCATCAAAACAAATACAGTCAGCAATGGAAAAGCCTGTAAATGAAATAATAGAAGCAATAATTAATACATTATCCTTAACACCTCCAGAACTTGCATCAGATATTATGCAAAATGGTATATATATATCAGGAGGAGGAGCATTAATTAGAAATATAGATAGTTTAATAACACAAAAAACAGGAATAAAAACATTTATTGCAGATTCTCCACTTGATTGCGTAGCTATAGGAACAGGAAAGACTTTAGAAAATTTCGAAAAAATGAAAAAAATATTACTAAATAGAAAAAATACCTTATAGAAATATAAAAAAGGAGGGCATAATGAAACATAACAAGACAGGAATGATTGGTATAATTATTACAATAATTGTTTTAATTGTGGTAGTTGTATTATCAAATATGGGAACAAATCAAATGCAAAATATGCAAACAGTTATAAGTAAATTATTTATGCCATTCCAAAACGGATATATTTATATAAAAAATAAAATAACAGGTGATGAGCAACAAATTAGTGATATTGAAGGATTAAAAAATGAAAATTCAGCCTTAAGAGAAGAAAATTCTAAATTAAAAGAACAAGTTAGAGAACTTGAGATATTAAAATCAGAAAATAATACATTAAAAGAATATGTTAATCTAAAAAATAAATATGCTGATTATGCGACAGTTCCAGCAAATGTAATTGAAAGAAGTTATAGTAATTATGATAAAATCGTAGTTATTAATGTTGGAACAAATGATGGAATAAAAGAAAATATGCCAGTTATATCAGAATCAGGTTTAGTAGGTAGAATTTTATCAGTAACAGGTACAACATCAAAAGTTCAAACAATTATTGATACAGCGAGTACAGTAAGCGCAATAATTTCAACAGCATCAGAAAGTATATTACTTAAAGGAACATTATCCGAAATAAATAATTTAAAAGCAACATCAATACCAGTTGAAACAAGCATACTTCAAGGAGACCAAGTAATTACATCAGGATTTGGAGGTATTTTTCCTAAAGGAATATTAATAGGAACGATAAATGGTGTTGTTAATACACAAAATGAATTAGATAGATATGCGTTAGTTACTCCAGCAACAGATTTTTCAAAATTAGAAACTGTATTAGTAATAACTCAATAAAATTGTAACTATTAGTAAAGGAGAATAAATTGAGAAAATTTAAAGGAATATGTATTATAATACTTCTTTTTTATATAATATATTTTTTGCAAATTAATTTTTTTTCTTGGTTTACAATTAGAGGAATTATGCCTAATATTTTTGTGATTTTAATATTATTTTTAGGTTTATTTGCTGGGAAAAAAATTGGAGGAATATTTGGCCTTATATTTGGAATAATTCTAGACATATTAATTGGCAAAAGCTTTGGATTTAATGGGATATTCTTAGCAATAATTGGATTACTTGGAGAATATTTTGATAAAAATTTTTCAAAAGATAATAGAGTAACAATTATTTTAATGACTGTAGGCTCAACAATTTTATTTGAAATAGGAATGTATGTAGTTAATATTTTAAAATTCCATATAGAAATAGAAATATTACCATTTATTTTAACATTATTAGTTGAAACAATATACAACGTTTTTTTAGTAATAATATTTTATCCAGGAATAAAAAAATTGGGATATTATTTAGAAAATATATTTAAAAATAAAAAATTAATTACTAGATATTTTTAAAATTTAATTTTGGAGGACAAATTGAAAAATAAAAATGGTACTAAAATTAGATTTAATATTTTAATTGCATTAGTTTATATTATAGGTATTATATTATTGGTAGCATTATTTAATTTGCAGATTGTTCATGGCGAAGAGTATAGACAAACATCAAATACAAGACTTACTAGGGAAAAAACTATAACAGCAGCAAGAGGAAATATATTAGATTCTAGCCGGAAATAAACTAGTATCCACAACAATGTACTATAATGTGGAAATCTACAAAACAAAAATAGATAATGATACATTAAATAATACACTTTTGCAAGTTGCAAAAACTCTTGAAGAAAATGGAGATAATTATATTGATAACTTTCCAATAAAAATAAATCCTTATGAATTTAAAGAAATAGATGTAGAAAGTTGGAAACAATCAAATAATATTGATTTATCATTTGATGCAGAAACGACATTTAATTATTATAAAGAGAAATATAATATAAATGTAGAAAATGTTGAAGATATAAGAAGAATAATAACATTAAGATATTTGATTGAAAAAGACGGATATAGTAATACAAAATCAGTAAAAATAGCAAGTAATATTAGCAATGCAAGTTATGCAAAATTTAATGAAATGGGCTCAAGTTTTCCAGGAATAAGTACGTATGTTGAACCAACAGTATCATATCCTTACGGAGAGCTAGCATCACACATTTTAGGATATGTTGGACCAATTAATCAAGATGAATTAGATAAAAATCCAGACTATAAACAAAATGATATTATAGGAAAAACCGGTATAGAAAAAGTATTTGAAAAATATTTAAAAGGTAAAGATGGTATAAAGCAAATTGATATGTCCGTAGATGGAGTTGTTACAGATGAATATATTTCAGAAACAGCAATAACCGGAAGTGATGTAGTTTTAACCATAGATGCAGATTTGCAAAGAGCTACGGAAGAGGCTTTAGCAAAAGATATTGCAGATATGCAAAATGGAGTATTAAGTGGTGCAACAAAAGCAAGTGAAGGTTCAGCAGTTGTCATTAATGTAAAAACAGGAGAAATACTTGCTATGGCAAGTTTTCCAAATTATAATCCATCACTTTTTACAGATGGTATAAGTCAGGCAAATTGGAATAATTACTTAAATGATGGAAGACATCCATTAGTAAATAAAGCAATATCTGATAAATCAGCACCGGGTTCAACATTTAAGTTAGTAACAGCAATAGCAGGTTTGGAAAGTGGTGCAATAGATCTAAATACAAAAATAAATGATACCTACGTTTATAAATATTATAATGATTATCAACCAAAATGTTGGCTAAGAGGTGGACATGGCTGGCAAAATGTTGTACAAGCAATAGAACATTCTTGTAACTACTTTTTCTATGAAACTGGAAGAAGAGTAGGTATAGAAAAATTAGCAGAAGTAGCAAAATCATTTGGATTAGGTCAAAAAACAGGAATAGAACTTCCAGATGAAATTTCGGGAACATTGTCAAGTAATGAAGTAGATAGTGAATGGACAGGTGGAAAAACAATACAAACTGCAATAGGCCAATTGTATAATGATTTTACTCCACTACAAATGGCAAAATATACAGCAATGCTTGCAAATGGAGGAAAAAATATAGAAACAACAATAATAAAATCAATAAATAATCCAGATGGTACACAGGTTTCAAGAAATGAGATAGAAGAATATGTAAATAATTTGCTTAATAAGAACGGAAATAGTGGAAGTGATTTGCAATTAAGTGCAGATATAATTGCTACAATTAGACAAGGTATGAAAGGTGTTACAAGTGATGATGCCGGAACTGCATATTCATATTTTAGAGACTTTAATATAGAAGTTGGAGGTAAAACAGGTTCTGCATCTACAAATAACGGAACTAATGCTTGGTTCATTGGATTTGCACCCTTTGATGATCCAGAAATAGCGGTTGCAGTATATGTAAAAAATGGTGAACATGGTGGATATACTGCTCCAGTTGCTAGAGAAATATTTGCTCAATATTTAGGAATGAATGCATCACAAATTACAGAAGATACAACAGTTTCATCATATATGCAAATTGTAAGATAATATAAATAAATCGTTGCCGAAATCTATGATTTCGTACCAACGATTATAAGGGTTACAATAAATTTCTAGATATAAAATGTAAAGTTTTATATCTAGAAAAAATATTTTATAAAATTATTATTTCAATTACTATTAATTATTAATTTTTTTATTATTAAATAAATTTAAATTATTTTATTATTTTTAGTATTTTTTATCTAAATTTTAAATATTTTTTAATTATTTCTTAAAATAAATTCAAAAATTATTAAATTTTATAAAAAATTTATTATTTTAATATTTAGATTATCATTGACGAAAAAACGTAAATATTATAAAATAATAATGAAAGGAAATTATATGTATAAATCTTTTAATTCTACAAAAGAAAAGATTATTTATACTAATGATAAAACAAATATTATTATTGATGATTCAATAATAAAAAATATTACAAATAAAACAGAAAAATCAGTAGAATTTATTAACTATATAAATTATCTGATAAATATAGAAAAAATAATTATAAATAAAATAAAAAAATCTTCAAAATTAGAAGAAAAAGAAGAAAATTATATTTATGAAAAAGATATAATTCATAATTTGCACGATACAAGTATAAGAAAAATATTATCAAATAAAGAAGAAGTAGCATTATTTATAAATAAAGTATTAAAACTTTCTGAAATAAATCAAGAAATAAAAGCAGATATGCTAGAGCAATATGAAACTAGTTTAATTACAAAGAGCTATTTAAATAGAGAAGCAGATATTATATATAAAAGAAAAGATATGGATGTATTTTTTCTAATTGAACATCAATCAAGAATTGACTATAATATGCCTATAAGAATAATGGAATATGTTACTGGAATAATAACAAATTATTGGTATTCAAATAAAGAAAATGTAATACATAGAAAATATCCATTAGTAATACCAATAGTATTGTATATTGGAAAAAAGAAATGGAATGTAGAAAAGCATATAAGTGAAAGACAAGTAAGTATACCAGGATATAAAGCAGAATATGGAAAGTATACAATTTATGATGTTAATAATTATGAAGATGGTGAATTACTTCATGAAAAAGGAGTTTTAAGTAAAATAATTTTATTAGAAAAAACAAAGAATGAAAAAGAACTGCAAGAAAATTATATAAAAATAAGTAAAGAATATTTATCACAAAAAGAAAAAAATATGATAATAGATTATCTATGCAATATATCATATACAAAATTACACCCAGATAAAGTGAAGGAAATAAAAAAATTATTTATGGAAGGAGATAATACTATGTTAGCAGAAATTTTTATGGAAAAGGAAAGAAAAGCATGGTTAGGCGGAAAAAAGGAAGGAATAGAGGAAGGTAAAAAAGAAGGTATAAGAGAAGGAATAAAAGAAGGTAAAAAAGAAGGTAAAAAAGAAGGTAAAAAAGAAGGTATAAAAGAAGGAATAATAAAAGGAACAATAAAAAGTAAATATGAAATAGCAAAGAAATTATTAAAAAACAATATAAGTACTGAAAACATAAAAAATTGGACAGGTTTATCAAACAAAGAAATTAATGAAATAAAAAAAGAAATAGAAAATGATAAAAATTTAAATAATAATAATTAAAAAATAAAAAAATAAATAATCGCTTTTTTACAAAATTTTTAAGGCGATTATTTATTTATTAATAATAAAATTAAAGCAATATATAAAAATTTATCTTTTACATTTTGTGAATAGAGAAAATATAAAATTGCTAAAATTAATAAATCATCTGTATAAAAATTGAAACCTAAAAAAGAAATCTTTCCATCTTTATCAATAGGTAAAAATTTTAAAATATTCACTTTTTGTCACCACCAAAAAGGTCTAAAAATTGTGTCATTTTTCCCATTTTTATTAATTGAATATATTCATCAATTTTTTCTTTTCTACCATCTCTTAAGTAAGGTTTTAAAGATAAAAGTAATTTACTCATATCATCATTATCACTATTTTTCATTTTTGACATTATATTTTGAATTTTCATTAATGTTTCCATATCTATATTTGAAGTTATTGAATTTAAATCTGATTTTTCATTATTATTTGAAACTTGACTGCTATTTTGATAATTTGAGTTATTATATTTTTTTTCTGTATTATTATAGTTACCATTATTAAAGTTAGTATTATTAGAGTAAGTACTATTAGAAGAATTATTATTTGAATTATATTTATTAGAGTAATTATAGTTCGAATTATTTTTTTGATTATTAGAAGAACTATAATTATATGAATTATTTCTATATGTATTGTTTACATTTGAAGATGTATTATTATTAGAATTTTGAAGATTATTAATCAAGGATTTTATATCATCAGGAATTTGATTATTTTGAATCATAGATTGAGCTTTCTTTATCATCTCATTTAAATCGTTATCATTCATAAATACATACCTCCTATTAACTATAATATTATATGAGCTAATGAGAAAAATTGTTACTAATAATTTTAAAATAATTTCGAATGTTTTAGATTAAATTTTACAAGCAAAAATGTTTACGCAACTACACATTTACAAGCAAAAATAACAGCAAAATATGATAAATACTACAAAATTGTAATAAAAACTTAATATAAAAGTTCCAAAAAGTACTTCCGTAAATGGTTAGGAAAAATAAGAAAAAAGCTAATATTGAAAAAAATATAAAAACACTTTAATATTATTTTAATTATTATTTTAAATATTAGCAAGAAAGTGCTCAAAATATTGAATTATGTTAATAGAACAAGAGGAGGATAGTAATGTATAAATTTTCAAAAAATATCTTATCAACAATAATTGCTCTTACCTTAGTTGGCTCAAACGCAATGCCTACTATTGTTTATGCTGCAGATGAAATAAAAAAAGAAGAAAATAGTACAGTGCAAAGTAATGAAATAGGTCAAGAGTTAAGTAGTACAGATGAAAATCAAGAAGAAACAAAATGGGAGCAAAATCCACAAGTTACTATCAAACAAGAATTGAAAAGATATTTAAAATACGAAAATAAAACATTAGTTAGTTTTCTAATTTCTAGTGGAGTTAAAGATAATACTATTCCTCTTTTAGAGAAAACAATTCAAGTTTATGTACCAAAAATACAAGAAAAAGAACCAAGTAAAATAATTGTTTCAGGAAATGATT
>CANQYG010000041.1 GCA_947628015.1 uncultured Clostridia bacterium | reverse complement strand
AGTTTTTACATAAATAAAAATAACATAATGTAAAAATGGAGGTTTTAAACAAATGAAATGCAAGGAAATACAAGAAAAAGAAAAAATTAATTTAAAGTTACAAAATAAGAAAAAAGTACAGAAATTAAAAGAAAAAGGTATTACTTTAATAGCGCTAGTAGTAACAATAATAATATTGCTAATATTAGCAGGAGTGACATTAAATATGGCACTATCAGGAGATGGATTATTTAATAAGGCAAAGTTATCAGCAAAGAAGTATGATGAAGCTAGTGAAGAGGAAGCATTAAAATTTCAAATGTTATCAATGCAATTGAATGGGAATGATTCAAAGATAGGAACATCATTGTATGATAAAAATGGAGATAATATTAATAAATGGCATTTAATAATAGAAAATGAAAATAATAATAAATATGGTACTGGATGGAGATTTATAAAAAAAGGAACGAAATTAGAAGAAAATGTGATAGCAAAATATAGTTGGATAATAAATGATAACACAGGAGAAATGAAAAAATTAGAAGAAGGAAAATATACAGAATTATCATATTTGGACAGTTTAGGAGTAGAAGAAGGACTAATATTCAATTTTGATTCATCAATAATAGAGAATGGAGAAAATAAGACAATAGAAGAATTGCAAAAAGAATTGGGTAGTAATGTAGAATTAAAAGGATTTGATGATAATAAAGAAAATAGTGGATTAACTGAATCATCATTTAATTTAGATGGAATAGATGATTATATTGAGATAAATTATAATAGTAAAGAAGATAAAAAGAAATTATCTGAAAATGGAATTACTTTTGAATTTTATGGAATATTAGATAGAGGAAGAGTTTTTAGTGTGAAGACAAATTCAGTTGTAAGAGAAGATAATTGGGGTGGATTATTTTGCTATTATGATGGAAACGAATTGCAATTTCCTCAGATGAGATTTTGGTTAAATCCAAGTGAAGAGGGATTTGCTACTTTTATGTGGAGTCTTGCGACTACTTTAGGAAACGATACACTCATTACATCTGACAACATGGAAAAAAATAGCGGGGTTGAATTGGGATATAATTATGGAAATATAGAGTATAAAAAAGTAATACCTCGACAGAGTGAAGTTTATGTGACATTCACATTAGATTGTTCGAGAATATACAAGACAGATAATGACGGAGAGCATTATTTAGCGAGTCTGTATATAAATGGGGAAAAGAGGTTTGATGGTAGATATAACAAAAAGTTATGGGATAGTTTCGTTAAAGATAAATTACCGAATCTTAGTAAAATAGACATTGGAAGAAATAGTGCGGGTGTATTTGGGTATTGGCAATACTCAAAGATGAATTTATATTCAAATAGATTATATGCAAGAGCATTATCAGAAGAAGAAGTAAAATTAAATTATGATAAAACTAAAGCATATCGTAATTTGATTTTAAATAAATGATATTTTAATAATTCAAAAATGGAACTGATTTGTCGAAAACTTCTTATCAATCGACAAAACTTCTTATGGAAATTAATGGAAGAAGGGATTATAATTATTATAATCTCTTTTTTGTGTTAATTAAAAGTAATTGGTGCAAAAATGATGAACAAATGAAAACTACGAAAGTAGTTAGAAGGAGGAAAGATGTGGTTACAGATTATGAAAAAGAAACAAGAACTCTTTTCTTGAGAGTTACAGAAGAAATTGATCAACATACAGCAGATAAGATTAGAAGAAAATTAGATAGTGAAATTGAAATTTATAGCCCTAAAAAAGTAATATTTGACTTTAATGGAATTGAGTTTATGGATAGTTCAGGAATTGGTATGGTACTTGGAAGATACAAGTTAGTAAAAATGCTAGGAGGAACTTTTGAAATAATCAATGTTAATAAAAGGCTTAAGAGAATATTTGACATGAGTGGTGTTTCAAGAATAATTGATATAAAAGATGAGGAGAGTGAAAAAAATGAAAGGGTTATATGATAATGAAATGAAACTAGAGTTTTCTAGCAAAACAAGTAATGAGGCTTTTGCAAGAATTGCAGTTGCAGCTTTTGTTTCACAATTAGATCCAACTATAGATGAACTTTCAGATATTAAAACAGCAGTTTCAGAAGCTGTCACAAATAGTATTATCCATGGGTATGGAGAAGATAGTGATGGAATTGTAAAAATTGAGGCGAAAATATTTTTAAATACTGTTCAAATTGAGATATCAGACAATGGAAAAGGCATAGAAGATGTTGAAATGGCAATGAGACCACTTTATACATCTAAGCCTGATTTAGAAAGATCTGGAATGGGTTTTACAATTATGGAAAGTTTTATGGATGAAATAAAAGTTGAATCAGCATTAGGTTTAGGCACAAAGGTATTTTTAAAAAAGAAAATTACGCCAAAGACTAATGAAGAGGAACTAAAAGATGATGTAAGTCAAAATGCAGAAAATTATATAAATCAGAACATAGAAAATAGACAAAGCAATATAAGTGAAGATTTAGAAAAAATAAAAAATGACATAAAGAATATTTTAGAAGCATAAATTTTAACTTAGGAGAGCTTTATGGATGAAGAACTAAGGAAAAGGATAATTGAAGCACAGTCAGGAAATCGAGATGTGCTAAATAGTCTTGTTTTAGAGAATAAAGGATTAATTATAAATATTGCTAGAAGGTTTGAAAACAGAGGATATGATTTTGATGATATATATCAGATAGGAGCAATAGGTTTTATAAAAGCAGTTCAAAAATTTGATTTTAATTATAATGTTGTACTATCCACTTTTGCAGTAACTTACATAATCGGAGAAATTAAAAGATTTTTAAGAGATAATGGGCCTATTAAAATATCTAGACAAATTAAAGAATTATCGAAGAAAATTGCCTTTGAGCAAAAGAGTAATCCTAATATAACAATAGAAAACTTAGCTAAAAAGCTAAATGTAAGCAAAGAAGATATTGCACTTGCTCTAGATTCTGAAAATAGCATTAAATCTCTAGATGATAGGGAAAATGATGATGAAGTTCCACTTATAGATAAGATTTCATCAAAGGAAAACAATGAAGAATTAATAGTAAACAGATTAGCACTAAAACAATGTATAAGTAATTTAGAACCAAGGGAGAAAAAAATAATATTTTTAAGATATTATAAATGTCAAACTCAGAAAAAAGTTGCTGATATAATTGGTATAAGCCAAGTGCAAGTATCTAGAATAGAGAAAAGAGTATTAGAAAATTTAGGTAAGGAATTAAAAGAAGCATAATGAAAAAAAGTATATTTTTATTTATTGTTTTTATGAGTTTAGTATTTTTGATACCTTCTGTTTTTTCTCGTTCTTTTTTATTTTCTAGTGCTGAAGTAAAAAATGAAAATCAAGAAAATAATACAAAAGAAGATAATACAGAAGAACCTTATGATTACAGTCAATATGCAACAATAAAATTGTTACATAAAGATAATCAATCTATTGAAGAGATACCTCTTGATACTTATCTTTTAGGAGTAGTATCAGCCGAAATGCCTGCAAGTTTTGAGCAAGAAGCTCTAAATGCACAGGCTTTAGTTGCAAGAACATATACTTTATATACAATTATAAATAGTAACAAGCACGAAAATGCTGATATATGTGATGATTCATCTTGCTGTCAAGCGTGGATTTCAAAAGAAAATAGACTTGCAAAGTGGGAAGAAAGTTTAAGAGATGAAAATTGGAGCAAAATAGAAAAGGCAGTAAACACAACGAAAGGAAAAGTTATTACTTATGAAGGAAATTTAATTGATGCTTTTTTTCATTCTAATAGTGGAGGAATCACAGAAACTCCAGCTGGAGTATGGGGAGGTACAAACTACCCATATTTACAATCTGTTGAAACAGCAGGAGAAGGTGCTTATTCACAATATAGTTCAGAAGTCACTTTAAGTAAGGAAGAATTTAAAAATAAAATTTTAGAAAAACATTCAGACTTAATTTTAGATTATAATGCAGAAAATCCATTAGAGATTACAGAATATACAGATTCTAATAGAGTAAAGACTATAAGAGTAGGAAATGTTAATCTTTCAGGAGTTGAAATGAGAACTTTGTTAGGATTAAAATCAACTAATTTTACTTTTAAAATAGATGGTGAAAATATAATATTTTCTGTTATTGGATATGGCCATGGGGTTGGAATGAGTCAAACAGGTGCAGATAGTATGGCAAAAAGCGGAAGTAACTATGAAGAAATAGTAAAACATTTTTATACTGGTGTTGAAATTGTAAATATGTAAAAATTTTCTATTATATGTATATAAGCCTAAAAAATGGAAATAATTTAATTAATAATTTTTTTAGGAGGCATATATGAAGGAAAATGAAGAAAAAAAGAATGTATCTAATAGAAAAGGGTGGAGCATTGTTGGATTTTTAATATCTATATTATTATTAACAATTGCAATTGTTCTTTCAATGAATGAAGAAAAAGCTACTAGAGAAGCAAAAATAAATGAGAAAATGATTAATTCGGAAGTTAGAGAAAGTATAGAGCAAACTAGCTCTGAAATAAGTAAAACAGTTAATCAAGTGAAAAGTATCAATAGCATAGAAAATGAAGTTAATAATGAGATAAATGCAACTAATCAAATAAGCAACAATGAACAAAATAAAGATAATGAAATAAATACAAATGAGCAAACTAATCAAATTGTAGAAAATAAAATTAATGAAAATGTACAAGCAAATGAGGTGCAACAGCCAGTTCAAAATGACGAAAATATAGATAAAGAAACCTCAAATGAACAATTTATTATGCCAATAGAAGGAGAAATTTCATCAGGTTATTCTATAGATAATTTGCAATATTCTAATACACTTCAAGAATGGATTACACATAGAGGAATAGATATTAAAGCAGATAAGACTACAGTAGTAAAAGCTTCAAAATCTGGAACTGTAAAATATATAAAAGAAGACCCTAGATATGGATTAAGTATAACAATAGAGCATAGTGATGGATTTCAAACAGTATATTCTAGTTTGCTAAGTTCAGAGTTTGTAAAAGAGGGAGATAAGGTAGAACAAGGACAATCAATAGGAACAGTAGGTAATTCAGCAGTATTTGAAAGTGCAGAAGGAAGTCATTTACATTTTGAGATGCTAAAAGATGGAGAGTATGTAAATCCAGACATATATTTAAAATAAGTTAACAATAAAAATAGACATAATTTTAAAATATAATATTATGTCTATTTTTTTGCTAAAAAAGCAAATTGTAACAAATTTGTAACATTACTTTAAAACTATTGAAAATACTAAAATACAGCGACTCGATAAACATAATTTTCTTTGACTTTTTTCGACAAATTTGATAGGATTTAGTCATCTTAGGAAAAGTAGGTGATTAAATGATTTACCAAGATGATATTACAAATTTACAATCAGACATTAGAGAAAAAATAGGACAAAAGATTATTGTAAAAGGATCTTTGGGAAGAAGTAGATCGTTTGAAAAGGAAGCTACAATTGAAAAAGCTTACCCTAGTATTTTTGTGGTTAAGTATGAAGAAAACAAAAGAAGCGTTTCATATCAATATAAAGATGTTTTAACAAGAACAGTTGAAGTAGATGTATTTGATGGAGAAAGTTATAATCCACTTATTCCACCAATGGACAAAATTCCTAAGAAGATTAAAACATCATTAGATTAAGAAATTAATTTTTATAAGCTAGAATAAAAGCAACTATCCATAGTTGTTTTTATTTTTTTGCTAAAAAAATATAATAATAAATTTTTTATTCCTTTAGCATATTTTAAATAGACATTTCATATATATTACTAAAAGCTTAAGGAGGTATGATATGGCAATAAAGTTGGAAAAAAGTAAACTAGCTGTCAATCAGGTAATAGCAAATAAAAATGAGAGCATTATTGTAGATGGAGATTGCATTGTTCCAGATGTAAAACCGGACATACTAGAAATAGTAGGAACTAGTGGTGTTGTAAATATTTATAAAAAAGAAGTAATGGATGGAAAAGTAAGAGTAGATGGCTCCGTTATGGTATATATAATGTATATTGGTGATGATGGAAAAACAAGAGGAGTAAGAAGTATAAATCATGTTCTTGACTTTTCTCAAAGCTTTGCAGTAGAAAATGCATTATCTGATATGAATGAAAATATATCTGTTAATCTAGGTGTAATTGATTGCAAAATAATAAATGAGAGAAAAATTAATTTAAAAGCAAACTTGAATTTTGACATACAAGTATTAGCAAATTCAGAGATAGAATATGTAAATAATATAGATTTAAAAGATGTGCAAAAACTCGAAAATACAATATCTGTAAACTCAATATTAGGGGTAGGTCAAACCAAAACATTAGCAAAAGAAACTATAAATATTGACTCAAATGATAATTTAGCAGAAATTTTAAAAGTAAGTAGTAAAATAATAAATAGGAGCATAAAGGTAAGCTACAACAAGATTTTAACAAAAGCAGATATAAAGCTAAAAATAATGTATTTAACGGAAGATAATAGAATAAATACAGTAGATGCTAAATTACCAATTATGGGATTTATAGATATGAATGATGTTAATGAGCAAAATCCGTGTGATTATGATTTTGAAATAAAAAATATGGTAATAAAGCCAAACTCTACAACAGAACATTCAATATATGTAGAAATAGAAGTGGGAATAATGGCTACTTCGTATGTAAATCAAGATATAAATGTTATTCAAGATTTATATAGCCCAATGACGAATCTAAAATTTGAACAAAATAATATTAAGATGATACAAAATAAAGCAATGTTTGAAGGAACATTTAGTGTAAATCAAAAAGAATTTCTAAATATAGGAGAAGAAAAAGTTTATGATGTTGATACAAATGTGGTAACGAATAATATTAGAGTAAGTGATAATGAAATTTTAGTAAGTGGAAATGTTAATTTAGTATTTACTTGTTCATTAAATGGAATGACAGGAATTCAAACTAAAAAAATAGATATACCATTTGAAAATAGAATGAATTGTAATGGAATAAACAGCAGAGCTAGTGCTAGTGTAAAAGCTGATGTAATTTTAGAAGATTTTAATATTATGCCGGGAGGAGAAGTTAATATAAAACTAGATATTGGACTTAATGTTTCAACTTGCAATGATGTTGACTTAAGATTAATTAGCAATATTGAAGAAGTAGAAAAACAAGATGCAGATGACTATAATATGGTTATATATCAAGTAGTTCCAAATGATAGCCTATGGAAAATAGCTAAAAAATTCAATAGCACAGTAAAAAGTATAATAGATACTAATGATTTAAGCTCAGATAAAATAATGCCAGGAGATCAACTTTTTATAGAAAAGTATATGGGGTAAAATGGATAAAATATATTCAAGATTTAGGATTCCAAGAATTGTAGGCATAAAGAAAATTGATAATAAAAGAAAATTCTTGATAATTATTATATTAGTAATCTTAATGGCATATACAACAGCTATTAAGATTATTGATGTTATTAATCCAATGTTAGAAAGCTATGCAAGAATTTCAGCAAGAGCAACGTCAACAACACTTGCAAATGATGCAGTAAATATTTCTATGCAAAATTATACATATAATGATTTGTGTCAAGTAGAAAAAGATGAAGAAGGAAATATAAAACTTTTAAAATTAAATGTTATAAATGTAAATAAAATATCTACAAATATAGCATTGCAAGTTCAAGAGAAGCTAAATGATAGTTTAAAAAGTACATTTAATATTAGACTTGGAACATTAACAGCAAATAGATTTTTTGCAGGAAAAGGACCAGTAATAGAAATAAAAATGGAAACAGTAGGGGATATACAAACTAATATAAAATCAGAATTTACAAGTGCAGGAATTAATCAAACATTGCATAGAATATATATAGATATTGTGTGTGATATAAATATTTTGACACCTTATAAAGATACTAATGAAAATATAAATATGAAAGTATTGCTAGCAGAAGCGGTTATAGTAGGAAATATTCCAGAAACATATTATGATTTAGATGGACTAAATCAAAGTGATTCGCTAAATATGATAGGATAAAGTAAAAAAAATAACAATATGGAGATTTTTCCATCTTGTTATTTTTTTAATATTATTTTGCATTTTTAGCAATTTTGCAAATTTCAGCAAAGGCTTTGCTGTCAGTTACAGCTAAATCTGCAAGCATTTTTCTATTGATTGTAACATTAGCTTTTTTAAGACCAGCAATTAATGTACTGTAAGTCATACCATTTAATCTTGCTCCAGCATTAATTCTTGTAATCCATAATTTTCTAAAATCACTTTTTCTATCTTTTCTACCAACGAAAGCATAATTTCCAGATTTCATAACAGCTTGTTTAGCTTGTCTAAATCTATAACCTTTAGCTCCATAGTAGCCTTTAGCTCTTTTTAATATTTTTTTATGTTTTTTTCTTGTAATAACTGCTGTTTTAACTCTTGCCATTATAATTCACCTTCCTTTTTAGTTACCATATGGTAATAATTTCTTAACATGATTTTTACTTGTATCATCAACATAGGCATTTAAAATGCTTCCGCTTGATTTTTGTCTGTTTGTTTTATTAGCTAATAAATGTCTTCTATTAGCTTTTGTTCTTTTTACTTTTCCAGTAGCTGTATAAGAATATCTTTTCTTAGCAGCTTTGTTAGTTTTTAATTTTGGCATTTTCAAAATCCTCCTTGTAAATAAATATATATAATAAATTAGTATTTAACCTAATATTATAAACGTATTGTAAATCTTTTTTATTTAGGCCTTTTTAGATAGAATAATAAACATATTTTTTCCTTCTAGAATAGGTCTTTTTTCTGCTACTGCAATATCTTCTAATTGAGAAATAATACTATTTAAAACTTCTTCACCTTGCTTGATGTAGTTCATTTCTCTTCCTCTAAATCTAACAGTAAATTTTACCTTGTTACCATCTTCTAAGAATTTTTGAGCATTTTTTATTTTAAATTCTAAGTCATGTTTATCAATGTTTGGAGTAATTCTAATTTCTTTTACTTCAAAAACTTTAGATTTTTTTCTAGCTTCTTTTTCTTTTTTAGTTTGCTCAAACTTATATTTTCCATAATTCATAATTCTGCAAACTTTAGGATTATTATTTGGAGCAACTAAAACTAAATCTAATTTTTTTTCAAAAGCTAAATCTAAAGCATCATTAAGAGAATAAACTCCTAACTTTTGATTATTTTCATCAATAACTTGAACTTGATCTGCTCTAATTTGTTCATTAATAGGTAATTCTTGTTTTATGTTAAAACACCTCCTACAAATTTATTTTAGAAGAAAAATATTTTTATTCTAAAATAGCAAAATAAAAAGATTGGTTTAGATACCAATCTACTTCTCTACTATTTATAAAACATCATAAAAAATAAGCAAGTTATTTTTTATAAAATTATAAATACCTTTTCCTAAAAGTGAAGGTGAGAAGTAAATCTTCTTCTTTAACAATGTAATAATAATACTATATTTTTTGACAGATGTCAATATTTTTTTGAAAATTCCTTGACTTTTTTGGCATTTTGTAATAAAATAATAAAGCGTTATAGTAAATATGACCTTTTAGAGCAATTCCCCGGTAAGTTTACTCTTAAGGTTTCATATATATATTAATTTAATTGAAATGGAGGAAAATTTACCATGAATAATACTACATATAGTGTTAAGAAAAGTGAAATTGAAAGAAAATGGTATATAATTGATGCTGAAAATAAACCTTTAGGAAGAGTTGCTTCAGAAGCAGCAAAATTATTAAGAGGAAAACATAAACCTACTTTTACACCAAACATGGATGTAGGAGATTATGTAATAATCATTAATTGTTCAAAAGCTATACTAACAGGAAAGAAATTAGATCAAAAAGAATATACTCATTTCACAGGTTATATTGGAAATATGAAAAGAACATCTGCAAGAACAATGATGGAAACAAAACCAGAAAAAGCAATGATGATTGCAGTAAAAGGAATGTTACCACATAATAGTTTAGGAAGACAAATGCTTACAAAATTAAGAGTATATGCAGATGCAGAACATGAAAATGCAGCTCAAAAACCAGAAGTATGGAAATTTTAAGAGGGAGGAATATAAATGGCTAAGTCAAATAAAGAAGTATTCTTAGGTACAGGTAGAAGAAAAAGTTCAATAGCTAGAGTAAGACTTGTAGAAGGAAATGGAAAAATAACTATAAACGGAAAAGATATTCAAGAATATTTTGGAGAAGAAACATTAAGAGTTATAGTAAAACAACCTTTAACAGCAACAGAAACATTATCAAAATATGATGTAATAGCAAAAGTAACAGGTGGAGGATTCTCAGGTCAAGCAGGAGCTGTACGTCATGGAATAGCTAGAGCTTTAAATGAAGCAAATAGAGAAGAATATAGACCAGTATTAAAATCAAACGGATTCTTAACAAGAGATTCTCGTATGAAAGAAAGAAAGAAATATGGTCTTAAGAAAGCTCGTAAAGCACCACAATTTAGTAAGAGATAAAAGAACTTTTTATCAAAAATGTCAAACTTCAAAAGTTTCAATGCTTTTGAGGTTTTTTATTTATTTAGGAATGTTCGCATATAAAATGCTGTAAACATTGAAAACACTATATTTTTAATTTTATTTTGTTCGCTCTTAAAATTATAATATACAAGTAATATGCTAACAATATACAAATTATTTTTTCAAAATTCTATAACAGTTGAAAATTCTAACATACGCAAAAAGCTAATTATGCTCCAGCAATATTTAGTGCATAATTAGCTTTTTAATATGGTTTGTTTTTTAGTTTAATTAATTATAACTTATAAACTTTTTTTGTATATAATTTTTGAAAATTTACTTTATGTTTAATTTTTTTCTGAACTATATACAAGTACTTCTTCTAATTCTTCATCTTCCAATAAAGATCCTTTTATACTACCTGTTGTTACAATATCTACTTCTTTTTTTAATACTTCTTCTAAAGCAAATTTTACTTCTACAATCTTAAATCCATCTGCTACATCTTCCGTTCTAACTATTATATCTATATCACTATTTTTCTTTTGTTTATTTTTTACATAAGAACCAAAAATCCATACATACATAAGCTTATACTTCTTAGCTACTGGTTTTATTTTTTTACTTATTTTTTCTAATTCAGACATACAAATTACCTCTCATTTAAAATTTTTGTGCAAAAATCTTTTATTTTTAACGTTTCTTTATCTGCTACATTCCACAATATTAATTTATCAATAGTTTCATAATTATGTACTACTATATCTCTCATTCCGGCAATATTTCTCCAAGGTATTTCTTCATACTTTTGTTTAAATTCATTTGATAATCTTTTATACATTGTACCATATAATTCTACACTTTTTCAATAATATTTTTACTTTTTTTACTATCTTCCTTCATATATGCTATTTTCCATATTTTATCATATTCCATATCTAATTTTTCAAAAATGATGTTTTCATAAATATATACTTTTCCTGCATTACTATCCACACTTGCGAAACTATTTAACCTTTTTATGTCAGTATTTAAGTGATTTTCTATTTTTAGTTCTTCGATATTCCTTTCTACTTTAAATATATTTTTTGATAATTTTTCTAATTCTCCATATAAATCCCACATTTTACCTAAAACTAATTTCTTTCTTAATTTTATATAGAACTCAATTATTTTTCTTAAATTTTCTTTTTCCTTTTGTTTATTTTTTTTACAAGTCGTTGGTATAAAGTTTTTTAACTCTGACTATCTATTTTTATATTACTTTTTTTATAATAAACATATACTATACAAAACTACGGAAAAATCCTTATAAATCAACTTTTGTAATTGAGTAAGAGATAATATAAATTATTTAAGCTTCAGGAGTTTTATACTTCTGAAGCTTTTTGGCATAAAAAAATATTTTTAAATTTTATTAAGGTAAAAACTTAATAAAAATTATTATGTTAAAAATATAGCATAACGATGGGAAAAAATCAATAAATATAAAAATAAAAGTATTTTACAATTTTATAAAAAATGAAGACAAAAAATCTTATAAAAGGCTTAAGATAAGCTGATTATAAGATTTTTTACTTTTTTATTAAATTTTTACCTTAATAAAAATAACATAATGTAAAATGGAGGTTTTAAACGAATGAAAGCTAAGAAAATACAAGAAAAAATGTTTAATAAGAAAAAAGTACAAAAATTAGAAGAAAAAGGTATTACTTTAATTGCGCTAGTAGTAACAATAATAATCTTATTGATATTAGCAGGAGTAACACTAAATATGGCAATGAACGGAGATGGATTATTCAGTAGAGCAAGAAATGTAGCAGATAAATATAAGAAAGCGCAAGATGATGAAGGAAAATTAATGGAAAATTTAACAAATGATATGACTAAAATAAGTTCAAAAAAGGCAGGTACACCTATAGAAATTCCTGAAGGAACAAATTGGGAGGAAGATAAAGTAACACCAATAGCGGATGGAAAAGGAAGTGCAATACCAATTCCTAAAGGCTTTTATTATGTAGGAGGAGATATAGATACAGGAATAGTAATATCAGATGTAGAAAATGATGATTTAAGTAATTCGGAACATGGAAATCAATTTGTATGGATACCATGTACAGTTGGAGAGTATAAAGAAGCAGTAAATGATGTAATGGAGAAGAAATGGATAAGTAACAATGAATATAAAGATAATGGAGAAACATCTGATGAAACCAAAAAAGATGGGACTGGAAATGGATTAGGATGGCATGATGATTATAATGGAGAAGACGAAAATAAAAAAATTAATGAAACACATACTAAAATAACTACAGGAAATTGGGAAAATAATCAAACAGAAGTAGCTGAAGAAAGTTTAAAAAAATATGAAGGATTTTATGTAGCAAGATTTGAGTCAGGAATACCAAAAGAAGCAGAGGGCTTTTATACAGAGAAAGCTGAATCATATGTTATAGATGGAAGAGGGGACGCGACGGAGACAAGTAGTATAAGTAAATATAAACCAGTAAGTCAAAAAGGAGTACAAGCATGGAACTTTATAACTCAACCAAATGCAAAGATGATATCAGAAAATATGTATAATGATGAAACAAAAGGAGCAGATAGCTATTTAATAGATAATGTAGCATGGAATGTGATATGTAATAAATTTAACAGTATTTTAGGGAGAAGTGAAATAGGAAAATCTATAACTAATTCATCACAGATTGGGAACTATATTGATAACAAAAAAACAAAATATACGGAACTTGATGTATTATGGGCTTTACATAGCTGGAATGGAAAAGTATGGACTAACGCAAAAAATTACGCAAAAGGAGGTGTGACAGATAGCGATAAGGCCGAGGGA
>CANQYG010000040.1 GCA_947628015.1 uncultured Clostridia bacterium | reverse complement strand
ATCGACAAATTTCCATTTGTCAAGGTATGATTTTTGAGCCTACTAAAATTCAAATTTTAGCAGGCTTAAATTTTGCTTTTTCAATTAGTCAATAATTACCCTATCTGGAAAATAAATATTTAATTCTGCCAATGTTACGCCCCAGTTCGCATATCTGCTAGTCCATTTTTCAATAATCATTTGAGTTGATAAATACATGCTTTTTTCTAGTGCTTGAACCGTTGGAAATACTCGTCTTCCTTTATTTAATCTTTTATAACTATTATTTAAACTTTCTATTGCATTTGTTGTATACATTATTTTTCTTGTTTGTGGTCCATATTTAAAGAATGGTTGTATATTTTCCCAATTATTTTCCCAATTTTCTAATGATACTCGTCTTTCTTTCCATTTCTCTTCTAATTCCTGCAAATTCTTATATCCTTCTTCTTCATTTGATGCTGTATATATTAATTTCAAATCTTTCGCTAACTCTTTTCTATCTTTATATGATACATATTTTAATGTATTTCTTATCATATGTACTATACATCTTTGAAATTCTGTTTTCGGATATACTGCTGCTATTGCTTCTTTTAACCCTTTTAATCCATCTGCACACATTATTAATATGTCTTTTAATCCTCGATTTTTTAATTCATTTAATACACTCATCCAATATTTTGCACTTTCTGTTTCTCCTATATAAAATCCTAATATTTCTTTTTCTCCTTCCATTGTTACTCCTAATGCTATATATACCGCTTTTTTTACTATTACTCCATTTTCTTTCACACTAAAATATGTTGCATCTACAAACACTATTGCATATTCCTCATTTAATTGTCTTTGTCTCCATTCTTGTATTTCTGGTATTATTTTATCGGTTATTGCTGTTACCATATCTGGACTTACTTTTACTCCATATATTTCTTCTATTTGCTCATGGATATCTTTATTTGACATTCCTCTCGCATACATTTTTATTATCTTATTTTCTATATTTGATATATCTTTTTGCCCTTTTTCTACTACTATTGGATCAAAACTTCCTTGTCTATCTCTTGGCACTTTTATTTCTATATCTCCTTGCGTTGAATGTACTGTTTTGTTTGAATATCCATTTTTGTAATTTTCATTATCTTCGGTATATTCATTCTTTTCGTATCCTAAATGTTCTGTTAATTCTGCATTTAACATCTCTTGAAGTGTATCTTTAAATAAATTTTTTAATGCATCTTCTACATCTCCAGCGGTCTTTAATTCATTACTGCTTATAAACTCCTTTATTAATTTTTTTCTTTCTTCACTTATTTTTTCTTTTTTTGCCATATAAAAAACCTCCTTATGACATTTTTATTTTATCATAAGAAGGTGTATTTTTAAACTTTACACAAACTTTTCTATATACCCTAGTTTATATATTTCTATATAAGCTACAGTTTTTTTATTAATTATTATTATTATTTTTTTTAAAATTAAAAGTTATTGCATCATTGTTATTTATACCAAAGTTTAAATCAGAATGATCTAATTGTATAGGATTAACATTTCCGTTTTCATCATCTTCAAAATTAGAATTTGAAGATAATATACCTTTTTTCATACTAGACCTTGATGAACTTTCTTCTGAAATACCACTTGTAAATTTAGAAAAGTTAAAGTATTTAATTTCTTGTTTTTCTTTATATTTAGAAGGTAGGAAGTCAAGATTTGCAGTACCGTTTTCAATACCACCTTTAACATTTTTCAACTTGTACATACATTTTTTGAATTTTAATGATTGAATTTTACCAGGTTGATATTTAATAGAATATCCATATTGTGCATTTTTCTTACTATCATATTTTAATGTTTCAGCATTGAAACCTGTTTCTTTAACTGACCATTCCTTCTTATCACCAAGTTCTTTAGACCACCAGTCATTGTCTTCTGGTGAGTTATTACCAAATACTATTTTGTTGTTACAGTTTGCAATAATTGTATTTCCTAATTTTTCACCGTGTGATAATAATTGTGATCTAGATTGAGCAGATACAACTGTTCCAATTCTATATTTTCTATATACAGTGAAGATTGCCTCTGTTGCTGGACATATAAAATCAGGAAACTCATCAATATATAAGAAGTGAGGGATACGAGTATTTTCATTTCCAGGTCTTCTTAGTACAGAGAATTGCATTAGTAGTAAGAAAAACAATCCAAATGCTTTATGAGCTGTTTCTCCTAAATCTCCTCTACGAGTACAAACTAAGCAAACATCACCATTTTCTAGTACTTTATCATAATTTAGGTTGTTACTTCTATTGCATAATATACTTTTAACACCAGGATATCTTAATAATGTATCTAACTGAGCCATTGGAATAGATACAATTTTTTGCATCTCATTTCTGTTTGGACTATCTTTAAAGAAGTTCTTTCTAAAATATCCGATTTGATTTGCGTATTTTTCAGCAAGTTCATGGTCTTGCTCAAGAATTTTACACATTTTTTCAACAAGATCAAAATTATTTAAAAGTTTAAGCATATCATCTATATTTGGTAATTTTCCATCATTTAAAATAGGGTAAACTACCTTTAAAAGAATTGCTAAGTTTTCAATAATTTGATTTGATAAATTTTCTTGATAAGCTTGTTCCATTTCAGGATTTTTATCAGTATAGTATCCTTTTAATACAGTTGATATTGATAAAGCTGTTTGAACAGGGTCATCAAATGCAAATGGATTAAGTCCAATAGAATTATAGTCATCAGGATCAATTATACTATAACTAACTCCAAAATTATCACAAATATTTTTAACTTTAGAAATTGTTTCGTAGTCAGGAGCCATATATGTTATACCTAAATTTCTATATACAGGTTTTGAACCATCAAAATATACTAATTTTTTAAAATAAGTATTAAAAATATTTCTTTTTGATTCAACAGGAACTAGCATATTTAAGTTAAAATTACGATTTAAATAATCATTATCATAAGGTGCATTTAATGTTGCAATTCCAGTTTTTAAAGCAGTAAATGCAAGTGTTTTTGAAGATTCTCTATAAAAATATTTTTTACTAATATCTTGAGCAACCCAAGGTTCAAATATAAGAGATGTTTTTCCAGAGCCTGAAACACCAACAACTAATGTAGAGTCAAATCTTCTTATTTCAGGAAGTTTTACATCATGGCCGTGATCTTTATCAGTACCTATAAAAAGTTCTGTCGTATATGGACCAACACCAACAGACTTATCTGCTAAGCTTATTCCATCATAATCAAAGATAGAATCCTTCATATCTTTAGAATCATTAATTCCTTGATATAAGGTCTTAAATAGTGAATAAGCTGTTGTAAGAGGTAGGAATAATGCTATTGATGATAAGGCAGGTTTTAATAAATAAGCAAATTCTGTAACTATGGTAGTGTAACCTGGAAGTGATAGTAAACCAAACCAAACCAGTTCATTAATCCACTCTGTAATCATTGTAATAATCAATATATATAATACAACAAAATATGAGTATACCCATTTCAGCTTATCATCATCACATTTTATAAACTTTGATGACATACTAAATAAAAATGCAAAAATAGGACATAAGAAAGCAATACCGTATGTAATAGGTCCCCAATAATTTGATGCTACTCCTGTGAAAACAATTAATAGATATTCTACTAATCTATCTACAACTATATATACAGTAATTAAAGACAAAACATAGGTAAAAAAAGTATTTCTATCTGTTTGCAAACGTTTTAAAAATTTATCTAATAATTTCATATTTAATCCTTTCATCTATATCATATATATTATCCTACAAAATGACAAAAAAAACAAGACTTTAGAGCAATATTTTTGTAATTATTATAAAATAAAATACTAAAAAAATTAAAGAATATAAGAAAAGTAATTACATATATTTAAACAAAGTCTATTAAAAATAGGTAAATAAGGTGAATAATGAGCAAAAAAATTAAAGAAACATTTAAGCAAAGTGTGTTTGCTTTGCTGATTTCACAAATAATTGTTAAAGGCTTAGGACTAATTTATAAGTTATATTTGACAAATAGAGAAGGCTTTGGAGATGAAGGAAATGCAATATCTACAGCAAGTTTTCAAGTTTATGCTTTAATTTTAAGTGTAACAGCAACAGGCCTTCCAAGTGCTATTTCAAGATTAGTTGCTGAAAGAAGTGCAAATGGAGACCATAAAGGTGCTTATAAAATCTTTAAAGTATCAATGATTATATTTAGTATAATAGGAATTATAGGAAGCTACTTTTTAGCTATATTTGCAAAACAAATAGCAAATAATTATCTAAATATAAAAGAAGCAGAATTATCAATATTAGCTTTAGCGCCATCAGTTTTTTTAGTTTCAGTAATATCAGTATTTAGAGGATATTTTGGAGGAAGAGAAAACTTAAAAAAACAAGCAACAGGGCAAACTATAGACCAAGTTACAAAAACGATTACTACAGTCTTATTTATAGAATCATCAGTTTTACTAACAGTAAATCCAAATACAAAGATAATGGCAGCCTGTACAAATTTATCGGCAACTCTTGCAAACCTTTTTGAATGTTTATATCTTTATCAATCTTATAAAAAACAGAGATATGATATTGGAATTGATATAAGAAGTAGTATTGATTCAAAAAAATTAGGTACATATACAATATTAAAAGAAATAATATCTGTTGCAATACCAATTTCTCTTACTGCCGTAATTGGAACAATTGCAAACAATATTGACTCTACAACAATAGTAAATAAGTTAAAAGATGTAATAGGTTATGAACAAGCAAAAAAAGAATATGGAATTTTAAGTGGTAAAGTTGAATTATTGATATCTTTTCCATTATCCTTTAATACAGCTATATCAACAGCACTTTTACCTAGTATAGCAGCATCAAAGAATAATTTGAAAAAAGCAGAAAGTAGAATAAATAAATCAATTTTGTTTGGATTAGTTTTATCAATACCGATTTCAGCAATATTTTTATTCTATGGAAGTGAAATATTAAAACTTTTATTTCCAAATGCATCTAGTGGAGCTGAGATATTAAAAATAAGTGCAATTTCAGTAGTTTTAATTACAATGATACAAATGTTAAATGGCATATTGTATGGAATTGGTAAGTCAAAAGTGCCAATAGTAGCAGTAACATTGGGCTTAATTATAAAAACTATATTAAATAATTTACTTGTATCTAGAGTAGATTTGCCTTTTGGAGGAACTAAAGGAGCTGCAATAGCTAATGTTATGTATGATGTTGTTTCTTTTGTGGTAACTATAATAGCAGTAAAAAAATATACAAATATAAAAATAGATAAATCAAGTATTGTAAAGCCTGTAGTTGGAACGATAATTTCAATTATTATTTCAAAAATTATATATACAACTTTAATTACAAGTTTGGGAGAATCAATTAGTCTTATAGTATCATTAATAATAGGAGCAATTGTTTATATTATATCGCTATTTTTCTTAAAAATATTTAGAAAAAAAGATGTAATGTTTTTAAAATTTAATAAAAGCTAAAATAGAAAAAATGCAGTAAAATCAATATGTTTGAAACTTCGATATTAAAAAAGTCTTTAGAATAGTGGGGTTTTGAAATTAAAAAAATAAAAATAAAGAAGGATTTTGTCTTTTATTGGCGAATAATAAGGTAGTAGAATGAGTATAGATGTTTTTCTACTAAACAAAATTCTACAAAAAAACATATTTGTATCTTTATAGGAGGTAAATTAAATGAACAAATCTGATTTAATCGCAGCAATGGCTGCAAAAACTGGAGAAACAAAAAAGAGTGCTGAAGCAGCTTTAGACGCTTTTGTAGCAGCTGTAACAGAAAGCTTAAAGAAAGGTGAAAAAGTTCAATTAGTTGGATTTGGATCTTTTGAAGTAAGAAAAAGAGCAGCTAGAAAAGGAAGAAATCCACAAACTAAAGAAGAAATAAAAATACCAGCATCAAAAGCTCCAGTATTTAAAGCAGGAAAAGCTCTAAAAGAAATGGTTAATAAAAAATAATTAGATGAGTTCTATAATACATATGAATTCATATAAAAATAGACAGCATATAAAGTGTTGTCTATTTTTTTTTGCACTAACAAAATTTTTAAGTTAATTAAAAAATATTGAAAAAATATATTAAATAATGATATATTTTTTATTTAAGAAAGGGAAAATTTATGGCAAGAAAAAGTAAAAAAATAAATATTTGGGAAGTATTAATATCAATAACAATAATAAGTTGTGTTACAATTTATGGATATATAAATCAAAATCAATATATAGAAAATAATTATAACGAAATTAATCAAAATATAATAATTGATTTATCAGATATTCCAGAATATACATCAGTACCATATGTTGAAATAAATAATAATATACCATATTTTACAGAAGAAGATTTGACGACAGAGCCATTTGAAAAATATAGTGAATTAGATAGTTTAGGAAGATGTGGTGTAGCTTTAGCAAATATTTGCAAGGAAGTTGTGCCAAAAGAAGGAGAAGAAAGAGGGGAGATAGGAAACATTAAAGATTTATCAGGATGGGTTCAAAAAAGATATGATAATTTAATTAAGGATAAATATTTATATAATCGTTGTCATTTAATTGGATGGCAACTTGCTGGAGAAAATGCTAATAAGAAAAATTTGATAACTGGAACAAGATATTTGAATACAGAGGGAATGTTACCATTTGAAAATGAAGTAGCTCAGTATATAAACGACAATGAAAATAATCATGTTTTATATAGAGTAACGCCTATATTTAAAGGCAATAACCTTTTAGCAAGTGGAGTTCAAATGGAAGCATATTCAATTGAAGATTCAGGTAAAGGAGTTCAATTTAATGTATATTGTTATAATGTTCAGCCAGGAATTGTTATTGATTATGCAACAGGAGAAAGTCATGAAAAAGAATAATATAAAAAATTATAATAAAATATTGTAAATTTTTGGAAAATGATATATAATCGCTCTAAAGTTTAGTTCTTAATACTATCAAATCAGATAGTATATTTCCAACATAAATTATAATATAAAAAGGAGTGAGTATATATTGTTAGAAATTATAAATGATTTATTTAATAATTTAAAGGAAAATAAATTTGTGCAAAATTTTATAAAAGAGTTATCAAATTATTTAGAAAAAAATAATATAAGTAATGAAAATAAAGAAGTTCCAATTATAGATGATATATTATCTAAAAATAATTATACAACAGGAAATAAGAATTCTATAAGATTTTATCTAAAAGAAGTTATATCAAATTATGCAAAAAATGATGTGATATATTTTGTAAAAGATGCTAAAAATGAGGATACTTATACTGTGCTAAAAGCTGAAGATAAAAAAATAGATGAAATAGAAATAAATAAAAGAGATATGCCAAGAGAAGTAAAAATAAATGATGTTTTAAAGGTAAATGATAATAATTATAAAATTGATGAAATAGCTACTAAAGATTTACAAGAAGATATAATAAAAATGGCAGAAGAAATACTATATAAACAGAATATAAATTTAAATAAACATAGAAAAGAAGGACATTTATATATGGTAACAGAAGAACAAGGAGATAATAGATTTTTATGGGATTTAACAGATAAACCTAAAACAGAATTTGAAGAAGTAGATATTCCAAAAGACTTATTAAATATAGCAACAGAAGGAATGGTACTTAGGTATATAAATGGAAAATATGAATATTATTCAGATGATGGGTTTGAAAGAGCTGAAAAAACTTGAAAAAAATATATAAATAAGTTATAATGTAAACAACAGTCAATAAGACTTATTTTTATTATAAAAAAATGGAGGAATGCTTATGAAACGGGAAATGTTAAATTGGCTACTCGAAAAAACTGAGCATCTGGAAGGAGGGACAAAAGAGGCATGTATTAAAGCAAGAGAGTTCTTGAGGTATGCCCAAAATTCCAAAAATCAAATTCATTCAAAAACGTCTTGCGTAAGTGCTGAGGAATTCGTAGAATCAGTAGAGACATTGATGGCATTTGCATTTCAGCAGGCTGATACTATTCCTGAAAAATGGAAATGTGATATTAACTGCCGTTTAGTTACAAACATTTTATGTCCTGGTGAGTGTAATATGAGCATAACTGCAGACAAAATGTGTCCATTTTTTATGGATGAAGGACTAATTTAAAAATTTTAACGGTTTCATAACGAAAAAAGCAAAGGGAAAAAAAATTTACCTTTTGCTTTTTTGGATATTATCTATTATCATATTCTTCTCCTAAATACACTTTCCCTGTTGAACTTCTTACAATTCTTCTCTTTTTGCTTAATTCTTCTTCTAGTATTTTTAGTAGTTCTTTTCTACTTATTTTATATTTTTCTCTTACATATGATATTGCATCGGAGTTTTCCATTCCTTTCTCATAACACATTTTCATGTCTTCTACTATACTTCCCGTACTTTCCTTGTCAAGTGTTTCTTTTTTATCATTTTCATCTATTTCTGTTTTTTGTAGTGCTTTTATTACATCATATCTAGTTATCTTTTTATCATCAGTTATGCTTTCGTCTAATGACAACGTTCCTCTTACTTTGCATTTAGCTATATATTTATATTTTATTACTTTTGACATATAACGTTTTATATACTCTAAAGCTTCATCGTCAGTTTCACTATATATTAATATATCTCCTTTTCTTTCTATTGTGTTTATTAATACATCGCTTGCTATATCTTCTATATCGCTTTTAAAATTATATTTTTTACTTATTTTCTTACTTAATTGTTGCGACATAAGTAAAAGTTCTTTTGAATGTTTCTTTAAAAAACTTTCTGGTACTCTACATTTTCCTATATATATTTTTTCTTTATTCATCAATTTTTCTACAACTATATTAGGAAATAAATCAAGCAATAATTCCTCTAATGTTACTCCATATTTTTTACATAATTGTTCTAGTTCTTCTTTTTTATATTCTCTACTATCTAAACTTAGCTGATATCGTATTATTGTTAATTTTTTATAATTAAAATTTATTTTTGCTCTTGTTCCTATATTTTTCATATTTTTATGATTACCATAAAAAATCCCAAGAATTTCTGCAAATTCTATTTCAGGCATTTCATCTTTATAGGGCTTATATAATTCTAAGAATTCTTGATAATCTATTACTTTGTTTGTATAGCCTTGTTTTTTTAAGATTTTTATTATTTCTTCTTTTCTTTCTTCTGATAAGTTTATATCTTCTTTTAAGATTTTTGCTCTTTGTCCTTTATTTTTCATACTATTATGATTACCATAAGAAATCCCAAGAACTTCTGCAAATTCTATTTCAGGCATTTCATCTTTATAGGGCTTATATAATTCTAAAAATTCTTGATAATCTATTAATTTGTTTGTATAGCCTTGTTTTTTTAAGACTTTTATTATTTCTTCTTTTCGTTCTTCTGATAAGTTTATATCTTCTTTTAAAATTTTTGCTCTTGTTCCTCTGTTTTTCATATTATTATGATTAACATAAGAAATCCCAAGAACTTCTGCAAATTCTATTTCAGGCATTTCATTTTTATATGACCTATATAATTCTAAAAATTCTTGATAATCTATTAATTTGTTTGTATAGCTTTGTTCTTTCAAACTTTTTATTATTTCTTCTTCTCTTAGCATTTTTCTTAACTCTCTTTAAATATTATGCTTAAAAAAATTTTTATAATATAATAAATTGACATAAATTATTTTAGCATTTTTTTATAAAAAATACAAGTTATTCTTTGTTACCTTGTATTTTGGATTAACTTTAAAGATAAACAATGGGTTATACCAGTAGTATAGGAAAGCTTGTAGTATGGTGAAACTGTTTATGATGGAGATGTACAAATATTTATAGCTCCACTTCATACTATGGTTCTTATTTTTTTACTTACTCCCTAAATGCAAAAGCAGTAATATTGTAAAAAATAATTTTTTATGTAATAATATAATTGAATTTTATTAAAAATGGAGGAAAATGTGAATATAATATCTCCAAAAGAAGAAATAAATCGTATGGTAGATGGAATACACACAATTTTATCATTGCCAGAAGAACAATATAATTTATTAATACAAAAAATGATACCAAGTGATAAAACCATAGAATCATTAAGGTTTTATTATCTAACAGATAGCTGCGAGGTACCTACTAATCCAATACAATTAGGATTAGAACAAGAACATGACGAAAATCAAAGATACATAGGTAGGAGCTATTATGGTGGTAAAAATTTTTCAACGCATGAAATATTGGAATACTGTCAAAGTATGTTAAATAACTATTCTACAAACTCATTAGAGTATTCTAGAATAAGTGAAATTCTTCATACTCGAGATTTAACTAGTTTTAAGTCATCATACTCTAGTGAAAAAAATATTAATCCTATGCTATTAGATAAAATATTTGAAATATTATCAAGTGATGATATGCTATCTAGATTTTTAGATTATAGTAATAATACTGAAATATTTGCTATAGATGGCAAAAAAATTCCTATAAGTAATTACTTAGAGCATTTAGGAAAATTTTTTGGAAATAAAGATAAAGATGGAAATTTGAGTAATTCAAATCGTATTTCAAGCGATTTCTTTATACAAGATTTGGAAGAATTAAAAAAAAGATACTTACAAATATTTGATGCAATAAATATTGACAGATATGTAAATCCTAGTTATACATTCTCTTGTGGTCCTAACATTACCGATAATATAGTTAGAGATGGAGAAGAACCTCATTGGGAAATAACGCCAGAAATTCATGAAACAATTTTTGCAGATATGCCTCAAGATTTATCTTTAGAAGAGCAAGCCATGTATATATATTGTAAAATGTGTACTATATTTTCTTATGATGAGGGATATATGTACAGGGATAAATTGAGAAAAGTTAATTACGAATCTACTTTTTCAAAAGAACATTTAGAGGGATTGAAGCCTGGAGATAAAATTACATGTTATGACTTTTCTAGAATATATGCAAAATTAATAAATGGACTTGATGGAGATATAACAGCAGTAATGATTTTAGAAGGTGGAAATGAAGGTCATGCTTTGGCTGGTTTTTATACTGAAAATGTATCTGCAATTGTAGAGGCTATAAATGTAGCTTCTGACAAAGACTCTACCAATGACTTAATGAAAGCAAAAAATGGTATAAGCCTAAAAGGCATAAAGACTATTTCTGACAGATTGGGTATTATAGAACAAGCAATTGATAAAGTATATCCTCAGATTTTAGGTAAACAGCCAAAATCAATAAAAGAATATATTCAAGAATTAAAAAAAATTCATCAAGAACAAGATGTACCAAATGATGTGTTTTTAAAATTACAATCGCTATTAGAAGTAATGAAAGCCAATAATATATCTGGAAATGAGTTTGCCCAAACCTTATGGGGAGTTAGTAAAACTAAATATTTTGGAGATACTAAATTAGAACGAGCATATTTAGGAGAATTACAAAAAGATGAAAATGGTAGCGAAGGATATAAAAGACATATTTTATTAAGGCAACCTAAACAGGAAAAAAGCCAAAATTTTTCAAGAGAGGTATATCTTATAGATACAGATACATTGGATTTAAAAACTTGTTACGAAGAAGATATCATTGCTAGATTAAATTCAGGAGAATTGATATACGAAAGTGAAAAATATAAACTTCCTGGAATAGACAAGGAGGTAGAGGAATGACTCAATTAAGTGAATTAAGATTAATTAATGATTCAAATATCCTCTATTTAAAGAAAATAAATAGAAATTATAAACGAAATGAAATAGTCAAAAACATTTTAGATGATGAAACATGCTTTTTTAAAATGAATAAAAACGATGCCTATATAATTTTACAAGATATTGGTATTTTAAGTGAACAAATTGATAAAATATATCAAAAGCTAATTTCATCAGATGAATTTTACAGACTGTTTAAATCAAAAAAAATAGACTTGAATGATAAAGACATATTAATACAATATCCAATTTATGATACAGATGATTTATTTAAAAATAAAAAAGTTGATAAATATAATGACGAATCAATTCAAAATACTATGGAACTTATACCATATAAAGAATCTTTCATAAAAAAAGTTTTAAACAAACTAAAAGAAATATTTAAAATATAACTTAATAGAAAAAGAGCATAAAAGTTCTTTTTTCTATCTATCTCTTAATATCTTTTTTATTCATGTTGATAAAACAATAAATTTATGATACTATTTATCTATATTAAAAATTTAACAAGATTACTAGACGTCTATTTAAAATATTAAGAAAGGTATGTAGAGTAATTATGGAAGAAAAAAATAATATAAAAAAAGAGTGGATAAAATGCTCTGTAATTGGATTTTTAATAGCATTTGGTGTTTCAATGTTTTTTTTTGGAAAGTCAACAAATAAGACATATATTTCAAAATTCGTATTATTTAAGTAGTGTTTCTATATTTTTAGAACATATATTTTGGCCAGTAAAATATTGTATTATCTACTCTATTGTAGCTGAAATTATTTGTCAAATTATGTTTTGGATAATGCCTAAAGATAAAAAGATAACACAAAATAATTTAATAATTCCTATAGTTTCAAATGTAATTAATTTTATAATTGTAGTATTTGTAATGTATTGTATATTAATATAATTTCATTACACAAATTAACAAATTATTATACTTTATAAAATGTAATACATACTGAAAATAAAACTAAAAAATACCATTCTAAAAAAGAATGGTATTAGTCTGTTCTATTAGTTCGAACAGATACGTCTTTGGTGCAGATACCCGGAATCGAACCGGGACGGATTATTAGTCCGCAGGATTTTAAGTCCTGTGCGTCTACCAGTTCCGCCATATCTGCATATAGACAATAATTATTATAATACTAAATTTAACAATTTGTCAACTACTTTAAAAAAATTTTTTTAGATTTTTTTAGGGGCGAGGAGTGAAAAAAGTAAATATGATAAAAAAGGTATCAATTAGATAAAATAAAACATACATTATAATATGAAAACTTTAAAAATAGGCTATACCGGCCCAATGGTAGAATTTTTACAAAATATATTATCAAAACTAGGTTTATTTAATGGAAAAATTGATGGAATTTTTGGAAAAAATACTTATAATGCTGTTTTATATTTTCAAAGAAATTTTGGATTAACGGCAGATGGAATAGTTGGAAACAATACATGGAATGCACTTAGTCCATATATTAATGGTGCATTAGGATTTATAGTTCCAACTAATATAAGCTATAGCTCAAGCATATTCGAAATTAACCTAAATTCTTTAAAGAGGTTATATCCATTTATTGAAATTGGTTCAATAGGGAAGAGTGTGTTAGGAAAAAATATTCCTTACATAAAACTAGGTAGGGGAGAAAAAGAGGTTTTTTATTCTGCTTCTTACCATGCAAATGAATGGATTACATCAGTGGTACTTATGAAATTTTTAGAGGATTATTGTTATACTTATAGAAATAATCTTACAATATTTAATTATCAAGCTAGACAAATTTTTGAAACAACAACAGTTTATATCGTTCCAATGGTAAATCCTGATGGAGTAGATTTAGTAACAGGTGATTTTACAAAAAATTCAGATATTTATAATTATGCTAAACAAATATCTAATTATTATCCACAAATACCTTTTACTTCAGGATGGAAAGCAAATATTAGAGGTGTGGATTTAAAAATATACCAACCAATTTGCAAAGCCTTGTAAATCTTCAATTACACGACTTTGCGTTTTTAGATTAATTTATCAAAATTTCTTCTTGAATATAAAATTCTTCTGATTTCCATAGT
>CANQYG010000039.1 GCA_947628015.1 uncultured Clostridia bacterium | reverse complement strand
ACCGCAGTGAATGCGGTTACCACTACATAAGAGTATAACAACACATTCGCAATATTGGCATAGTGGAATGTGTTGTTATTTTATTCCTTATTTATTATTGAATTTACATATTTTATGTATAAAATCGTCAATAAGGCTATATTTATTGAAAAAAATAAAGAAATGAAGTAATATAATTATAGAAACTAAATAAAAGGATAAAAATATGAAGAATAGTTTAAAAAATCAAGCAACAACACCAGAAAATCCAAAATGGAATAATGTAATAAAACGTGAAAATGAGTTATATTCAAGAGGAAACGATATTCGCTCTGAATTTGAAAGAGATTATACAAGAATAATACATAGTTTAGCTTTTAGAAGAATGAAACATAAAACGCAAGTATTTTTTTCACCAACAAATGACCATATTTGTACTAGAATGGAGCATATAATTTTAGTTGAATCAATCAGCAATACAATAGCAGAATATTTAGGATTAAATACAGAGCTTACAAAGGCTATTGCTATGAGTCATGATATTGGACATAGCCCTTTTGGCCATCAAGGAGAAAAAATATTATCTGAAATATCAAAAAGAGATATAGGAAAAACATTTTGGCACGAAAGAAATGGTTTAGAGATGGTAGATAAGATTATTTTATTAGAAGATAATGAACAAAATTTACGAAACCTTAATCTTACTTATGGTGTAAAAGATGGTATTATTTCACATTGTGGAGAAATTGATGAAAATAGCTTAATACCAAGAGATGAATATATTGATTTATATGATTATGATTTTCCAAATCAATATAATCCATATACTTGGGAAGGTTGTGTAGTAAAAGTTGCTGACAAAATAGCATATTTAGGCAGAGATATACAAGATGCTATTACTGTAGGAATTTTAGATAGAAATTTAAAAGAGCTAAGAGATATAATGAATCTAAATGAAAATGATGCTATTAACAATACAATTATAATTAATAATTTAATATATGATTTATGTGAAAATAGTAATGAAGATGTAGGTTTAAAGTTCTCAGATAAATCTTTTGAATTTATTAAAAAATTAAAAGATTTTAATTATAAATATATCTATTTAGATGAAAGATTAAAAGCTTCTACATCATATTTTAAGCTTATAATTACGACTATATATGACACACTTAAAAAATATTATACTGAAAAAGAACGTATTACTAAAATGTATCCAGATATTATAAAAGATTTTGAAAAATGGTTAAAAATGTATTGGAATTGTGAAAGAAATGATATTTATAAAAATAAAATTATCTTTAATTTTGAACAAGAAAAGGAATTTTTTCAAGCTATAATATACTATATATCTGGTATGACTGATAATTATGCAATAAGTATATATAATAAAATAATTAGTTTCTAAAGAAAATACTGAGTATTGACAACATAATAAAGCAAAAATATAATTATACAAAGATTATTAAATAGGAGATTAGAATGTCTGTAAATGAACAGAAAGTAGAAGAATTTGAAAATAAATATAAAGAAACAATTTTTAGTAAAATTGGTGAAGCAGTAGAAAGCCAGCAGAAAACTATAAGTTTAACATCACAAAATGCAAAAAATATAGGCCAGTTAAATGTTGATATTCCTAATGCTAGTATTTCTACAAATAACAAAATAGTAGAGATATCTCAAGAATTTAAAAAAGCAGGTATATCAATGTTTTCTCAAAAATTTGAAACTTATGATATTGTAAGTTCGTCTTTAGTAGGAGATGCAATAATACAAGATTTAATGGAAAAATTAGGTGATGCAAGCGAAAAATTAGTTCAATATAATCATGAAATTGCAAATGTTTATAAGACGAAAAACGAAAAGTTACAAGCATTACAAAATGTTACAAAGATGAGAAAATTAATTTCAAAAATAAGGTCATTTTTTGTTCCTACAAAACCAGATCTTTCTTTAACGGAAGAAGAAAGAAATACATTGGATACTTCTCTGCAAATATATAGAGATGCAGACGATAAAATATGCAATTATAAATTAGAAGAAAATATAGTTCCTGCTCTTGTAAAATTAATTGCAGGACCTAAGAAAATAGGCAAAATTGACATTCCACATCATTTTTCAGCGTATAATGTTCCAAGCTTATTAGAGGAAAGTGTTATACCAAATTTAAAAAAATTAGGATATGAACATTTAATACCAGAGTTACAAGAAACTTTAATTCAAGAATATAAGAAAGATTTACCAAATCTTGATTTAGCTAAAGAAGATATAGCTTTATATGTTCCAGATTTTAATAAAAACGGTAATAAAAAAGATAAAGAAATTACGAAAAATGATTATAGCAAAGATGATGATATTTTACTAGAATAATAGGTTACAATAAAAAAGCAATCCCAAAAGGAATTGCTTTTTTATGTTAAAACATCTCAAAATCTTTTACATTATTTTTTATACACCAATTTCTAAAATCATTTCGTTCAGATTCTCTGAAGTCTTTTTTTGAATATTCATCATAGTTCCATTGTTTGTAAAGTTTGAAATTGTAAAGCTTTATAAAATCTTTATAATTATCCGATTGGCGCATATTACTATCATAAATATAGCCATTTCGCAATATAACGGCGTGAGCATAATAGATATGTCCTTCTTCAAATGGGCATTCTATTGCTCCCCACAAAAGAGAAGAATCTTTTATAACTTTAGCAATTTCTAAAGAGTAATAATAGCAAATATGATTACATTCGTTACTTAGTAAATCATTGTATAGTCTAATGTCATATTTTTTTATTGCTTTCCACTCTTTTCTGCCTAAAGCTTTACCATTAATACTTACAAATTTCCTAATAAAATCTTCCATTTGAAGTGCTCTTATTTGAGAAGGTGTTCTTGCTCCAAGAGCATTATAACTAATGATTTTTACTTGTTCTCTTAGTTGAAATATAAGTATTAGCAAGCCTAGAAAAATAAAAAGAAGGTAAAGAAAAAAATTGAATTTAGATTTTACAAAGATAAAACATATAAGCCCGGTTACGAATAATATATCTGCATAGAAAATTTTCCGCAAAGAAAGTAGAGTAGGAAGCCCTACATCCCATTTGAAAATCTTGTAAAAAAGTTTACTCTCTGTTGTATAAATTTTGTTTTTGCAAAAAATATGCATTATAAGATTTAACATTTTTTATTCCTCCTAAATAATTATTTGTAGAGTTTATAGAAAATTAGCACTTAGCAAAAATAATGTATCTTTTTTATTATACTATATTTTACATAAAATAGCAAGATTACTTTTTTATAAAAATTTACTATATAGTTTAGACTATTTTTTGATATAATAAATATATAAATTTAAAATACTTGAATTAATAAGACAAAATGTGATATTATAAAAAAAAGAAAATAGGAGAAAAAATATATGAGAGACGAAAGAGGAATAACTTTAATTACATTAGTAGTTACAGTTATTATAATGATTATTTTAACAGGAGTAACGTTAAATTTAACATCATTAAGCAATAATGGTGTAGTAAAAAAAATAAAAAATGAGACAGAAATTCAGCAAGATATGATAAATCAAGAAAAAGAAAAAACATCTAATGTAATTAAAAATTATGAACAGGAATGGGGACTATCTTAAAAATGCATAATTTTTTTATTAATAATAATCAAATAGAAGATAAAAAAGTACATATAAATGGTCAAGATGCTAAACATATATCACAAGTTCTAAGAATGAAGAAGGATGAAAAAATATTTATATGCAATAAGCAAAGTGGAGATAGATTTTTAGCAAAAATAGAAAATGTAGAAAAAGACGAAGTAATATGTACTTTAATTGAAAACGCAGAAAATACTGAACCAAATATAAAAATTGATTTATTTCAAGGTTTACCTAAATCAGATAAAATGGAGTTTATCATACAAAAAGCTGTAGAACTTGGAATATCAGAAATAACGCCAGTTGAAATGAAAAATTGCATTGCTAAAATAAAAGATGAAGAAAAAAAAATATCTAGATGGCAAGCAATATCAGAATCAGCTGCAAAGCAAAGTAAAAGGAGCATAATTCCTAAAATAAATAAAGTAGAAAAGATACAAGACATAAAAGATAAAGTAAATGATTATGATTTAATAATATTTGCATATGAAAGTGAAAAAAATATTTCTTTAAAGGATATATTAAAAGATAATAAAGATATTTCGAAAATTGCAATAATAATTGGACCAGAAGGTGGTTTTGATAATTCAGAGGTTAAAGAACTTGATGAATTAGGTGCTATAAGGGTAAGTCTTGGAAAAACAATTTTGAGAACAGAAACAGCATCAATTGCAATGATTAGTATGATTTTATATGAATATGAGTTATAGATAATAAAAAAGTTTATAGGTAGCCTTAAAAAACCTAAATATATTATACTAGGAATATTAAAAATGGAAGAAAAACAGAAAAAAACTAATAAAAAAGAAAATGAAAAAGTGTCTACTGAAAATAAAGATAGTAAGAAAAATAATGAAAGAGTTTCTACTGAAGATAAAGATAGTAAGAAAAACAATGAAAGAGTTTCTAACGAAAATAGTAGTAAAAAAAATAATGAAAAAGTAAAAAGTAGTGCAAAGACTACTGCTAAAACAAGTGTTAAAGCAAATAACAATACTAAAAAAACAAATAAAGAAAATGACACTAAAAAGAAAGAAAATAAAAAAGAGCAAGATGAATATAAAGAGTTAATTGATGATGTAGAAACTGTAAGTGAAGTAGCAGAAGAAGTTGATAATGCAAAAAAAGTAAGTATAATAGAAAACAAAAAAATTGAAAAAACAGAGCTAGATACTATAAAAAATGAAATTAAAAAGAATAAAAAAGTTAAAAAAAATAGTGAGAAAAAACAATTAAAATACAAAGAAATATTAAAAAATATATTAATTTGTATGTTAATGTTAATTTATCTAATTGCTTTAATTATTGGAAGTAATACAATAAGTACAATTCATTTCATAAGAGATTTAAAGATAATTATTATGGCAGAAGTTTTAATTTCATTATTTATCTTTGAAATTGCATATTCAAAAGATACTTTTGAAATAGGATTACATGGAATAGAAACATTAACACTTTCTGGCTTAACTATTTTAATATTAGATTTATTTAATAAACAAAATGAAAGCTTATGGTTAGTATTTTCAATAATGACGGGAATTATTTTATTTTATTATTTAATTAAAAGTATTATTATTGCTGTTAAAAAGAAAAAATAAAATGTTGGAAATATTTGACTTTATCAATAAAAGATGTTAAAATATTTTTTATAGATTATAAAGAAAAGAGGTAAAAATATGATAGTAAAACCTACAGTTGTAGAATTACTTGAAAAAGCTGAAAATAGATATAGCTTAGTTATTGCTACTGCAAAAAGAGCAAGACAAATTGCAAGTGGAAGTAAACCAATGACATCAGAAGCTGATGTATCTCCAGTTACTCTTGCAGCTGATGAAATAGAAGAAGACAAGGTAAAAATATACAATAAAAGCCAATGGGATGAAGAACTTGAAAACAGAAAAAATAGCTTAAATAATGAGACAAGTGAAGTTGATGAAAATGGTGAAATAGTAGAACAAGCTAGTGCAGAAGAAAATAAATAAAATTGTGAGGTATATATGAAAAAGCATATTATTACAATTACTGGTGACCACGCAAGTGGACAAGGAACAGCATCAAATTTATTAAAAGAATATTTAGGTTATGAAATTTATAGAAATGGTCAATATGTTAGAAAACTTGCATTAGAAAAAGGTATGTCAATTGTTGAATTTCAAGTTTATTTAAATGAACATCCTGAACTAGACAGAGAAATAGAGAAAAGTGCTACTAACTATGCAAGTGAGCATGATAATCTAATTGTAGATGCTAAGCTAGGTTGGTTTGCAATTCCAAATTCATTTAAAGTATATTTAAAAGTTGATATAGATATTTCTGTAAAAAGAGCTTATGAAGATAATGCAAGAAAAGATACAGAACCTTTTAAAAGTATAGAAGAGGCTAAAGAAAAAATAACTTATAGGCATAAAGAAGAAACTAATAGATGGATTGAAGAATATGGTGTAAATCGTGATGATATGTCAAACTATGATTTAGTTATAGATACTTCAAATCTAACGCCAGAAGAAGTTGCTAAAAAAATTTTAGATGAATATGAAAAATGGCTTAATAATTAAAATTGAATAAAGGGGGAAAACAAAATAAAATTGTTTTCTCTTTTTTTATTGTAACCCAATAAAACTTTGATACGAAAAATGGAAGGAGATGTTTTTATAAAATATAATATTCAAGAAATAAACGAAACAGATATAGATTATCCATATTTATTATCAGAAATTAAAGATAGACCAAAAAAACTATATGTTCTAGGAAATATTGAAATTTTAAAAAGAAAGTCTATTGCTATTGTAGGATGCAGAGATTGTAGTAATTATGGAAAAGAAATAGCTGGAAAAATAGCATATAATTTAGCTAAGAAAAATATAATTATTGTAAGTGGACTAGCCAGAGGGATAGACACTTACGCACATATTGGAACTTTAAATGCAAAAGGGAAGACTATAGCTGTTGTAGCACATGGACTTGATATGATTTATCCAAAAGAAAATTATAATTTAGCAAAAATGATTGTAAGGTCTGGAGGTGCTATTGTGAGTGAGCAACCAATAGGAGCAGAGCCTATTCCAGAAAATTTTCCTAAAAGAAATAGAATAATTAGTGGCTTAAGTACAGGAACAATAGTAGTAGAAGCAAGAGAAAAAAGTGGGTCACTAATTACTGCAAACTTTGCTCTAGAACAAGGAAGAAATTTGTATGCAGTTCCGGGAAGTATATTTTCGATAAATTCAATAGGTACAAATAATTTAATAAAAAATGGTGCTGAAGTAATTACAAATTGTACTGATTTTAATAGTTAATTTTAAAATTTTGCAAAAAACAATTTTAATATTGTAATCTATAAATATTTGTAATATAATATAGCTATTGATTTACCTAAATGGAGGTATATATGAAAGAAAAAAAATCAAAACATAATAAAAATAAAACAAAAAATAATAAATATATGATTGACAAAAAAAGAGAAAAAGACGAAAAATTATTAAATGATGATACAATAGTTATGGACATAGTAAATTCTGATAAAGAAAAAGATGAAAGTATAAGTGATAGTAGCTTTTCAGATTCTGAAGAATTAAATGTTAATAAAATTGAAAATGATGATGAAATGTTTACAAAAATTTATAGAAATAGTGATCTTGATATAAATCTTGATGAGGAAAAGAAAATGAGTAAAAAAGAAAGTAAAAAAGATAAAAAGAAGAAAAAGAAATTTAGAAAATTAAAATTATTCTTAAAAATATTTTTCTTTTTAATTCTTGTTTTAATTGTTGCAGGTGTAGCAGCAGTTATTGCGATATTTAAGACAGATAGGTGGGCTATAACAGAAGAACAACTTTTAGCTGATGCAGGAGCTACAATATATGATGGAGAAGGAAATTTAATTAATACTCTTACGGGAGATGAAATTAATAAAAAAGTAGCAATTGGAGAAATGGGAAAACTGCCTGATGCTTTTGTTGCAATAGAAGATGAAAGATTCTATGAACATAATGGAATAGACATAAAAAGAACAGCTCACGCAATATTAGATTATGTACTTAGTCTTGGCAAAGGCTCATTTGGTGGAAGTACTATAACTCAACAACTTATAAAAATTACTATAAAAGATGATGAAAGAGGCGGACTTGCAGGAATTGAAAGAAAAATAAGAGAATGGTCTAGAGCAGTTCAAGTAGAAAAAATGATAAATGACAAAAACAAAATACTTGAAAGATATTTAAACAGAATATATCTAGGAAGTTCTAATGGACTTGAAGTAACAGGCGTTGAATCTGCATCTAATTACTATTTTAACAAGTCGGCAAAAGATTTAAGTTTAGCACAAACAGCATTTTTAGCTGGAATAAATCACGCTCCAAATTCATATAACCCATTTGGAGATACAGATAAATCAGAAGATATAAAAACTAGAACTCTTAATGTTTTAGCAAAAATGAAAGAGTTAGGAAAGATAACAGAAGAAGAATATAATTCAGCAGTAGAAGAAACAAAAAATGGATTAGCATTTGAAAAAGGTCAAGTATCAAATGGAAATAGTGATATTTCTTTCCATACAGCAGCAGCTATAAATCAAATTGCAAGAGAACTTTCAGATGAAAAGGACATTAGCTATGATGCTGCTAGAGATATGCTAATCAATAGTGGATATAGCATATATACAACTGTTCATCAAGGAATACAAGACATAATGGAAGAAGAATATGTTAAAACAAAATATATAAGAAGAGGAAAAGCTAGTGATAACAGTGAAAGATATGAGAATGGACAGTCTGCTATGGTTATTATGGACCCTTATAGTGGTTGGGTTGTAGGAGAAGTCGGTTCACTTGAAGAGAATCCTAATACTCTTGGATTAAATAGAGGATTATCATCACGTCAAGGTGGATCTGCCTTTAAACCATTAGTAACAATTGCACCAGGATTAGAAAATAAAGTAATTACAGCAGCGACACTATTTAATGATACTCCAACAACATTTGGAAAATACAGTCCAAAAAATGATAGTAATCAATATGGTGGAATTACAACAATCAGAAACGCTATAACTCGTTCTTTTAATGTAACAGAAGTTAAATTACTTTCAATAATGGGAGTTGGAAAGTCAGCAGAATTTTTAGGAAAGATAGGAATAGACGTAGATGCTGACAATGCAGGATTAAGTATGGCACTTGGTTCTGTAAGTGTAACACCAGTTCAGATGGCAGCAGGATATGCAATGATAGCAAATGGAGGAGTTTATATTACCCCTACATTCTATACAAAAGTTGTTGATAGAAATGGCGAAACAGTAATTGAAGCAAAACAGGAAAAGACAAGAGTAATGTCAGAGGATAATGCATATATTGAAAGTACAATCTTAAGAGGACCAGTTCAATCAGGAACAGCATCAAATTATAATGGCTGGCTAGGAGCAATGGATGTTGGAGGAAAGACTGGAACATCAGATAAATCAGCAGACAGATGGTTCTGTGGTATAACACCTTATTATGCAGCAGCTTGTTGGTATGGTGCAGATGATGGTTATAATATTGATGGAAGAGGAACTAAGATGAGTTTTAGTAGTTCAAATCCAGCAGCAGCAATATGGTTCCCAGTTATGAAAAATGTTCATAAGCAATTGACAGCCAAAAAATTTGTACAGCCAAAAACAATAAAAACAGTATCTATTTGTAAAGCGACAGGAAAAAAAGCATCAGAATCTTGCACAGACACATATAGTGAGATATTCTCTAGTGATAATATTCCAGACGTATGTGACGGACATTCTACAGTTAAGATATGTAAAGAATCAGGAAAGTTAGCAACTGAATTTTGTACTGATACTGAAGAGAAGGTATTTGGAGTATTGATAGATACAGAAAAAATCGGAAATTGGTCTCCAAAACAAAAAGTAGAAGAGGCACCAGAAGAAATATGTGATTTGCATAGAGAGGCAGAAAAAATAGATGTTCCAAATGTAGTAGGAAAAACTGAAAAGAAAGCTAAAGAAGAATTAGAAAAAGCAGGATTTAAGGTAAAAGTGTTAAAAGATAATGACAAGAAAAAGGAAAAAGGAATTGTATTAAAACAAAGTGCGACAGAAGCTTCAAAAGGAGCAGAAATTTCTATTACTGTAAATCAATATGAAGGAGGAAGTTCTACTAATACGGTAGTTAATGAAACTACTACAAAGAACGAAACTGTTGAAAATACAACAGTAGATAAACCATCTATAAAAAATGAAACAGAAGAAAAGAAGAATACTACAGTAGAAGAAAATGTTGTAGATTAGATAAAAGGTTTATGGGTATCCTTTTAAAAACCCAAATAATTATATAAGGAGATCTACAAAGTATAAATGCAAATTAAGTTATATAATACTTTAACTCATAAAAAAGAGGATTTTATTCCAATTAAAAAGGAAGAAATAAAAATATATAGCTGTGGGCCAACAGTTTATGATTATGCCCATATAGGTAACTTTAGAACATATATATTTATGGATAATCTAAGAAGAATGCTTAAATATAATGGGTATGAATTAAATCACGTTATGAATATAACAGATGTAGGTCATTTAACATCTGATGCAGATACTGGTGAAGACAAAATGGAAAAAGCAGCTAAAAGAGAAGGAAAAGACCCTTATGAAATAGCTAAGTTTTATACTAAAGCTTTTATGGAAGATTTAGATGCTTTAAACATTGATAAACCAAAGGTAATAACAAAGGCAACTGATAATATCAAAGAAATGATAGAAATGGTGCAAGAAATTATAGACAATGGATATGGATATGAAACAAGTAAAGGAATATATTTTGATGTATCAAAATTAGATAAATACCCAGTTTTATCAAATAATGATGTATCAGGAGAAGAACATGGGGCAAGAATAGAAGTAGATAAAGAAAAAAGAAATCCTTATGATTTTGCTTTATGGATAAAAGCTCCAGAAAATCATTTAATGAAATGGGATAGTCCTTGGGGAAAATCATATCCAGGATGGCATATAGAATGTTCAGCAATGGGAAGAAAATTTTTAGGAGAACATTTTGATATACATACAGGAGGAGTTGACCATATTCCTATACATCACGAAAATGAGATTGCACAATGTAAAGGTTCTTTTGGTCATAATCCTGCTAACTTTTGGATGCATTGTGAGTTTCTACTTATTGATGGTGGAAAAATGTCAAAATCATTAGGAAATATATATAGATTATCAACTTTACAAGAAAAAGGAATAGAACCATTAGCATATAAGCTATTTTGCTATAATTCACATTACAGAAATAAATTAAACTTTACTTTTGAAGGAGCTCTTTCTTCTCAAAAAGCATTAACAAGATTAAGAGAAGGATATATCAAAAATTTAGAAGGAAATGATGAAATATCTGATAATGTTTTAATGGAATATGAAAGAAGATTTAATGAAGCAATAAATGATGATTTAAATATGCCACTTGCTATGGGAATAGTTTGGGAAGTAATAAGAAATGAAATAAAATCAAAAAAAATAGCAAGTCTTTTAGAAAAGTTTGACCAAGTAATGGGACTAGATTTAAAAAATGCTAAAAATTATCTAAAAAAAGATATTGAAGTACCAGAAGAAATTTTGGAAATGATAGAAAAAAGAGCAAATGCTAAAAAAGAAAAAAATTATGAGCTTGCCGATAAATTAAGAGATGAGATAAAAGAAAAGGGATATATTATTAAAGATACAGCAGATGGAGTAAATGTAGAAAAAATCTAACTAGGAGGAAAAAATGGAAAAAAGAATACCGTTTTTCAAAAAAGTAATAATTTGTATCAAAGATTTAGACAAATATAATCTTCTTATCTCAGAAAAATTGAGTAGGTCAATAATATATTTTTTAGAACTTATGATAATATTTACTTTAATAGTAGCAGGAGTAATTACTTATAAAACAAGTAACTTAATTACAGAAGCTACAAATTATATAGCAAATAATGTTCCAGATTTTACGATAGATAAAGAAGGATTAAAGTTAGATAGTGAGGAAGCATTTATAATAGAAAATACAGATAATGTTAAAGTAAAAATAGTTTTAGATGATAAAACAGAAACAGAAGAAACATATCAAGAGCAGATAAATGAATATGATGGAGACTTTATATTGATGCTTAAAGATAAAGTCATGTTAATTACAAATGGCAAAAAAATGGAAATGACTTATGATAATTTATTAGGCTCAGATGAGACAGAAACAATTAATAAAAATAATATAATTTCATTATTTAATGACAATAAAGTACAAATAAATTCGATAATTTATATTTATATATTTGCAATAACCTATTTTGTTTATACAATATTAACCTTTATTGATGCATTAGCATTATCTTTATTAGTTATAATTATTAGTAAAATGGCAAGAATATCACTAAAGTATTCTCAAGCACTAATAATAGGTATATCATCTCTAACATTACCAATTATTATTAACTTGATATATACTTGCGTAAATTTAATAAATGGATTTTATATGCCATACTTCCAAGTTATGTACACACTTATTGCTTATATTTATATAGTTGCTGTTATTTTAATTATAAGGTCTGATTTAATAAAGAAAAAGCAATTAATAAAAGCAACAATTGAATTGAAAGAATTAGAAAAAAATATGGAAAATAGAGAAGAAAAAGAAACAGAAGATAATGAAGATAAAAAAGACAATAAAGAAGATGATGGCGATAAAAGTGAAAAAAAACTAGATGATGTAAATAGAAAAACAAAAGGAAAAAATGGTCCAGAACCACAAGCAAATGCAAATATTGAAGGAGGAAAATAATTTAATGCAAAAAGAATTTGAAAATGAAAAAAATGAAGAACTAGAAAATACAAAAAAAGATAACAAAAAAAATAAAGATAAAAAATCAAAAAAGAAAGTTACATTTTTAGTACTATTAACAATTTTTGTTATTCTTGTAGGAGCAAGTTTTGCAATATATTTAAAAAATAAAAATAATGAAGAAAAAAATGTTGCCTACACTCAGCTTATTAAAGATATAGATGAAGGAAAAGTTGGAAAGATAAAAATGACAGTTAATAGTACATCTATAGTAGTTACTTATAAAGATAGCGAAGGTAATGTACCAGATGAAGAAGATAAAGAAAAATTAGAAGACTTAACAAAATATTCAATAGTCCCAAATACACAAGCATTCATTGAGTTAGTTCAAGAAAAAACATTAGCTGGAAATGATATTGAATTAGAACAAGACAAACAAAATATTCTTTTAAGTATAGGCTCAGGAATAATATCTTTCTTACCAACATTGATAATGATAGCATTGATAGTTGTGCTATTCCAAATGCAAGGATTAGGAGAAAAAGGAAAAGTATATGACCCAAGTGTTTCTGTTGATAAAATAACATTTAAAAATGTAGCAGGATTAAAAGAAGAAAAAGCAGAAATGATTGAAATAGTAGATTTCTTGAAAGAACCTAAAAAATATTCAAAAATGGGAGCTAGAGTTCCTAAAGGTGTGCTTTTATGTGGAAAGCCTGGAACAGGTAAAACATTAATAGCAAAAGCAATTGCGGGAGAGGCTGGAGTTCCTTTTATATCAATAAGTGGTTCAGAATTTATAGAAATGTTTGCAGGATTAGGAGCATCAAGAGTAAGAAAATTATTTGAAAAAGCACAAAAAGTTTCACCTTGTATTGTGTTTATTGATGAAATAGACGCAATAGGAGCAAGAAGATCAAGCAATAGTGGAGCAGATACTGAAAATAATCAAACATTAAATCAATTGTTAGTTGAAATGGATGGTTTTGAAACAGATGGTTCTGTAATAGTTATAGCAGCAACTAATAGACCAGAAATGTTAGATGAAGCATTATTAAGACCAGGAAGATTTGATAGAACAATAACAATAGGACTTCCAGACATAACAGATAGAGAAGAAATATTAAAGATTCATGGAAAAAATAAAAAAATAGCAGAAGAAGTAGACTTAAAATCAGTAGCAGAAGATACAGCTGGATTTAGTGGTGCTGAATTAGAAAATATCTTAAATGAAGCGGCAATTCTTGCAGCAAGTAAAAAACATGAAGAAATAAATAATGATGATATTGAAGAAGCTGTTAAGAAAGTTACAGTAGGATTAGAAAAGAAAGATAAAGTTATATCTGAAAAAGATAAAAAATTAACAGCATATCACGAGGCAGGACATGCTGTGGTA
>CANQYG010000038.1 GCA_947628015.1 uncultured Clostridia bacterium | reverse complement strand
CAAATAATCGAATAGATAAAGTACGCCATATGTTTAATAAAAAAGAAAATTAAGTTACTATTCGCTAAATTACAATAAGTAGGGCATATTATAAGTTAAGACTATTGACAAATAGAATAAAAATATATTATTAAGTAAAGTTACAAAAAGAAATATATCAAAAAAAGTGTATAGATAATAAAAGAATGAAAATCCTTAAAAAGTCTACACAAAAATAAAAAAATATGTTATTATATAAAAGTACAAATTTTAGATATAAATATTATATAAAAAAGAGCGTATATTAAATACAAAAAATAAAGGAGGAATTAACAATGTCAGGACATAGCAAATGGCACAATATTCAAGCAAAAAAAGGAAAAGCTGATGCAGCAAGAGGAAAAATATTTACTAAACTAGGAAGAGAAATATTATTAGCAGTAAAACAAGGAGGACCAGATCCTTCAAATAATTCTAAATTAAAAGATGTAATTGCTAAATGTAAAGCAAATAATATGCCTAATGATACAATTCAAAACTCAATAAAAAAAGCATCAGGAGAGGGTAGCAATAAAACTTACGAAGAAATTACATATGAAGGATATGGACCTTGTGGAGTAGCATTTATTGTTGAAACAAGTACAGATAATAAAAATAGAACAGCAGCAGATGTTAGACATTTATTTGATAAAGCAGGTGGAAATCTAGGAACAACTGGTTGTGTATCATATATGTTTAATAAAAAAGGTGTAATAGTTATAGATAAAGCAAAAACGTCAATGTCAGAAGATGATTTGATGATGTTAGTTTTAGAAAATGGAGCAGAAGACTTTAGTGCAGATGATGAATGTTATGAAATAGTTACAGACCCAGCAGATTTTTCTGCCGTAAGAGAAACATTAGAAGCGCAAGGGCTAGAGTTTGAAGAGGCTGAAGTTCAAATGGTACCAGCAACAACAGTTCCACTAGATAGTGTTGGAGAAGATAAAGTTCAAAAACTAATTGATAATCTAGAAGACTTAGATGATGTAATGAATGTTTATACAAATTTAGAATAAAATAGATTTTAGTAGCATATATTTTTTATATATGCTATTTTTTTGTGCAAAAATTTTGATGAAAGAAGTAAAAATATGGTTAAAAATTTACAATTAATATTAAGAGTATTACCACGAGAAATTGCAAATAACTTAGAGCAAGAAAAGATTGAAGAAATAAGAATAAGGGCAAACAGAAATATAATTTTAAGATACATAGATAGAGAAGAAATTACAGACTATATTCCATCACAGAAAGACTTACTTTCTGCACTTCAAATTTTTTGTGATAATTCTATTTATTCCTACCAAAGCCAAATTTGCAATGGCTTTGTAACTCTAATGGGTGGACATAGAGTAGGAATAACAGGAAATATAGCGATGAAAGATGGTGCAGTAAATAATATAAACTATGTTTCTTCTCTTAACATTAGAATTGCAAAAGAAATATTAGGAGCAAGTGATGAAGTAATTACAAAAGTATTAGAAAATGGAAAGATCAATAATACATTAATAATGTCTCCACCCGGCTCTCGGAAAGACAACATTATTAAGAGATTTAATAAGAAATATTAGCAATTTAGGATACACTGTATCGTTAATTGATGAAAGAGGAGAAATTGCAGCAATGTATAAGGGCATACCACAAAATGATGTGGGCTTAAGAACAGATGTATTAGATAATGTGAGTAAAAGTTTAGGAATGAGAATGGCAGTAAGAACAATGGCTCCTCAAATAATTTCAACAGATGAAATTGGAACAAAAGAAGATGTAGAAGCAATCAATTATGGAATATGTTCAGGAGTTAAAGGTATTTTTACAGCACATGGAAATGATATAGAAGAATTAAAATTAAATAAATATTTGAATGAATTATATGAAGAAAAAATATTTAATAAGATAATTTTTTTAGAAAAAAGGGGAATAATCAAAAATATTTATACTTTAGATAAAAATATGTATATATCTGACGACCAAAATATGGAATAAATCAAGAAAAAATGAATATATTTTTATTGTAACCAATATAACCGTTGATACGAAATCAAAGATTTCGGCAACGAGTTAGAAATAGGATTTTAAAAACTTAAGATGAAAGGAAATTTAAGATGGTAGTATTTAAAGTTTTTTCATTATTTTCAATATTTTTTATATCATGTTTTCTAGGATTAACAATATCTAAAAAATTTTCATCAAGAGTTAAAGAATTAAAAGAAATAAAAAGTGCACTAAATATGTTTGAAGAAAAAATTAAATTTACTTATGAAACAATTCCAGATGTTTTTTTCGAAATATCTCAAAATACATCTGAAAGCATAAGCAAAATTTTTGAACAAGCATCTTACAATATGAAAATGATGTCAGCAGGTTTAGCTTGGGAAAAAGCCATAGATGAATCAAATACTAAGCTTACTAAAGAAGATAAAGAAACTTTAAGAGGCTTAGCAAAAATGTTAGGAAAAACAGATTTAGATGGACAAGTTAGTGAAATAAGATTAGTTCAAAAATTTTTAGAAACTAAAATCCAAGATGCAGAATTAGAAAAATCTAAAAATGAAAAATTATATAAAACTTTGGGAGTTACTTGTGGACTGGCAATTGTTATAATGCTAATTTAAAACAGCATAAAAAGCGAGAAAGGAATAAATATGAATATAGATTTATTATTTAAAATAGCTGCAATAGGGATATTAGTTGCAGTTTTATATCAAGTATTAGTTAGAGCAGGAAGAGAAGATCAAGCAATGATGACAACTTTAGCAGGTTTAATAATAGTTTTATCAATGGTAATTAAAGAAGTTAGTGGACTTTTTGATTCGGTAAGGACAATGTTTAACTTATAAAGGAGAATAAATGGATATTGTAAAAATTATAGCGGTAGGTTTTATTGCTGTAATAATAATAGTTATTTTAAAACAATATAGACCGGAATTTGCAATATATGTATCAATAATAGCAGGAACAATAATAATTTGTATGTGTATAGATACAGTATCAGGAATAATAACACTACTTCAAGATATAGCAAGTAGAACAAATATAAATGGTGAATTTTTAAAAATATTAATAAAAATAACAGGAATAGCAATACTTACAGAGTTTGCCGTAAGTATCTGCAAAGATTCAGGAGAATCAGCAGTTGCTAGCAAAATAGATATAGGAGGAAAAATAATAATAATATCAATGTCAATACCAATTATTAGAGCTCTTTTAGAAACTGTATTAAAACTATTACCATAAAATAAAAATGGAGTTTACTTATGAAAAAAATTTTAATAATATCTCTAATATTTTTAATTTATTTTATACCCAATATAAGCTTAGCAGAAGAAACAGATGCAGAAGATGTTTTAAGCACACAACAGAAATCATTTGGAATAGGAGATTTTTTATCAGAAGCAAAAAAATACACTTCTGATATAGATGTATCAGAACTATTTAATAGCGTTATTTCAGGAAAATTAGATAATACAAAAATATTAAAATATATAACAAATATTTTTGGAGATAATTTAAAAGATGCTTTAAAAATGATAACGGGAGTAATCGTTGTAATAATAATACATAGTATATTAAAAACAATAAGCGAAAATTTAGGAAATGAATCAGTTGCTAAAATTGCATACTATATACAATATATACTAATTGTAACATTAGTTATGAGTAATTTTTCAAGTATTGTATCAGATATAAAAAATGCAATAACAGATTTAACATCTTTTACAAATACATTAATACCACTACTTACAACACTAATGATAGCAACAGGAAATGCAGTGACATCACATATGATAGAACCAATTTTACTTTTGGTAATAACATTTATAGGAAATTTTTTTACAAATGTGCTTATACCAATAATTCTAGTGTCAACAGCTTTAGGAATAATTTCAAAAATATCAGAACAAGCACAAGTAGAAAAACTGTCAAAATTCTTAAAAAAGGGCTCAGTATGGATATTAACAACAATATTAACATTATTTATGAGCTTAGCAACACTAGAAGGAGGAATAACAAGTGGATTAGATGGTATGACATTAAAAGCAGGAAAATCATTGGTATCTAATGCAATACCAGTTGTTGGAGGAATACTTGGAGATGCAATAGATACAGTTTTAGGATATAGCAACATAATAAAAAATGCTGTTGGAGTAGTTGGAATATTTGTAATAGTTTGTATATGTATAAAACCAATACTAAATTTAACAGCAATAACAATTACATATTATTTAGGAGCAGCACTTTGCGAGCCAATAGCAGATAAAAAGATAGTAAGTTTAATAGAACAAATGGGAGGAACGTTTAAAATATTTTTAGCAATAATGTTTGCAATTACAGCAATGCTGATAATCGGAATAGCAATAGTAATGAGAATATCAAATAGTGGACTTATGTATCAATAATAAAAAGGAGAGAAGATGATTTCTAACATTAGCTCATGGGCACAAGGAATAATAATAGCAATAATAGTAGGTTCAATTATACAAATGTTACTTCCAGAAAATAAAAATAAAAAATATATAAAATTAGTAATAGGAGTATATATACTTTTTTATATCATTAATCCAGTAGTAGGAAAACAATTAAACTTAAATGAATTTAGTTTAGATGAATATTTAAGCGTAGATGCCAAAACAAATAGTGAAGAAACAAATATATATGACAACACAGTAAAAGAAACATTTAAAAATAAAGTAATTTATAATATAAAATCACAGCTAAATTCAAAAGGATATGAAAGCAATAATATAAAAATAGAAATAGATGATGAATGTAATATTTTAAAAATAATTATATTAGAAGTATATGAAAATAAAGAGGAAACTAAAGAAAAAGATAAATCACAAATAATTGTAAATAAGATAGATACAAGTGTTGAATCTGTGGATATAAAGGAAAAGAAAACAAAAGGAATGGCAATTATTGATAAAAATAATTTAATAGATTATTTAGCCGATAATTATCAAATTGATAAGAAAAACATTATTATAGAATAACGGAGATTTTTAATAAGAAGGCATTATAATAAAAGGAAGGAAAAATTATGAAAGATAAACTAAAGAATATGTTTAAAGGAAAAAAGAAAACAGAAAACTTGGTAGTTTTAATAGTAATATTAATTGTTACAGTTGTTGCAATTAATTATATATGGAGCGATAAAAAAGATACAGATGGAAGTAGCGATAAAGATAGTGTAAAAAAATCAACAGAAATAGTGCAAGTAAATAGTGATATATCTCAAGATGATTTAGAACTGAAATTAGAAAATATATTAAAAAAAATATCAGGAGTAGGAAATGTAAAAGTAATGCTTACTTACTCAGAAAGTAGTATATTAAAGCCTATATATAATGAAGATTCAAGCGTTAGCAATACTAATGAAACAGATAGTAGTGGTGGGACTAGAACTGTAACAGAAACAGATTCAAAAAAAGAAGTTGTGTATAAAGATAATAATGATGGAAGTAAGGAACCATTAACTCAAAGTATTAGTAGCCCGAAAATAGAAGGAGCAATAGTAGTAGCAGTAGGAGCGGAAGATGTAAATGTAAAAGCAAGTATAGTTCAGGCAGTAGAAGCGGCAACAGGTCTTGCTACACATAAAATACAAGTTTTCAAAATGGAGGAGGATAGAAATTGAAAATTACATTCATCAAGACAAAAAAAGGAAAGAGATTAAAAGAAGATGTAAAAGGTAGAACAAATAATCATCATAAAAAAAATAATGAAAAAATAATGGAAGGATTGAAAGTGATATTTAAAAGAAATCAGTTAGTTTTATTAACTGTAGCATTGATGCTTATTACAGCTGGATATATGAATTATAATAATAGTAATAATGAATTAGATATGACATTAGCAGAACTCGGAGATGCAAAATTAGTAAGTGCAAATGTTATAAAAAATGAAGTAAATGAAAATCAAAGTGAAGAAGAAAGTAAGATAAACGAAGTAAAACAAAATCAAGCAAATGATAATGTGGTAAATTCAAACGAATTAATGGAGAGTAATAAAGTAAATGCAAATACAGTAAATATAAATGAAGTAAGTCAAAATGAAAATAGTCTAAATACCAGTGCAACAGTATCTAATAGTGTTGAAACAGATACAAAAATTAATAATCAAGATAATAATTATTTTGTACAAACAAAATTAGAAAGAGAAACAATGTATTCACAAATGATAGAAACTTATGAGAAAATACTGAAAAATGAAAATATTCCAGCTGACCAGAAAGCAATTGCATCTAATGAAATAAAAAATATAAATGATAGAAAAAATGCTATATTAATAGTAGAAAATCTTATTAAAACAAAAAATTTTGAAGAAGTAGTCATATTAATAAATGATAATAATATAGATGTTGTAGTAAAAAGTAGTAATAATTTAACAACAGAACAAGTAGCACAAATTACTAATATTGTATCTAGAGAATTAAAAAGTAATATAGAAGATATCCATATTTCTGTGCATAGTTAAAAAAAAATAATGTAAAATAAATGGATAAAAAATGAAAAATGAGAAAATGTAAAAACAAAAAAGATTTATTTACAAATTAGATGGTATATAGAAAATTTTGTATAAAGTAAAAAAATTTTATATAAGAAAAAAAGATTAAATTTAAGCCTGCTATAAAATGAGAATACAGCAGGCTTAAATTTATAACTATATGTTTCATATCATAAAAAGTTCAAACAAAGAACTCTAAATTTCCATAATACTTACTATTTATTACCACTTCATCACATCCAAATCATCTACTGCCAACTTAAAATAGGGAAACCACCATTTATACATTTTGCGTCCATCTTCCAAGGGGAACTTTCTTGGTTACTATTTAATAATTTTATAAAATCTTCGCTTTTCATATCTTTTTCTGTCTTCTTGATTCCACGAATATCATGAGTACTTTCAGTATCACCTTCTAGTGGATGCAGACTATTCTCTAGGTAGAAGCAATTCAGAAGTTCATTATTGCTACGGTTCCCTCCAAAAGTACGAAGGGAACTCCAAGAAGACTTAAAACCTTCTAGAGCCTTTATAGTTCCAACGGAGTACGAGTTTTTAATCATTACCTGACCTGAGTCATAAATTGCCCCAACAACTAGTCCGAGTTCTTGACCTACCACCAGATCCCGTAAAAACCGTTCCCCTAGAGTATACGTTATCGATCGAGCCACCTTCATTACAGCTTCCAGCGATTAGCCCAACAATTACATCGTAATCAGAAATTTGTCTATCAATTAATATATCAACATCGCTATAACTATCAGATAAACTTCCCGCACCTGTACTTCCAGTAATACCTCCAACATCACCTTTATATACACTGCCAACATTTATTACCCCAGTTGTATGACATCTATTAATCTCTCCTTCAGGAGAATTCGTACCAGCTAAAATCCCATTATAAGCCCACAGCTTATCATCTAAATATTCTATAACTACATCAGCCTTTTCAACACCTAAATTTTGTATAATCCCATAATTTGCAGCAAACATCCCAAGATCCGGAAACCCACGTAATTCCGAAATCCCTCTCTTTATTTTTAAATTGTATATAATATTACCTTCTCCATCAAAGATTCCATGAAAACTTTTTTCAGATTTCTCTTCATCCTCTAATCTTTCTCGAGAACCAATTGAAATAAAGCCACTTTCGTTTAGTAATTTCTTTAATTCCCCATTATACCCATATTTTCCATAATCTGTTCTAAAGGGATCTACATATGATTTACTTGAATTAAAATCTAAACTTAATCCCAATTTTACAGTTTGTCCTTCGTAAGTATTACCATTTGTTACGCTATGGGCAAAAAATACTAAATCTTCTATACTATTAATTACTTTTGCACCACCTTCTTCATCCTCTAATATTCCTGGATTCTTATCTATTACTTTTTCTACATCAGTTCCTTTTCCGCTAGCCATTTCTTCTATCATTGCTATTTCTTTCAGCTCATCTTTTTGAGCTTCTTCTGTTTTTTCTTTTGCTTTTTGTGCTTGTGCTATTATTCCATCGTGCCCTGTTATCATTCCTATTGATACACCAGCTAATATTAATAATATTATTATACTTACAACTAAAGCAATAAGAGTAATACCATTAACATTTCTTTTTAAATTTTTCATAATAAATTTCATTCCTTTCTTTGTCTTTTGTAAGAGACATATATATTTTTTTAATATTAAAAACAAAGTTAAATAATCAAAAGACTATTTTTCTTGCAATAAAATTTTAGTTTTCTATAGTCAATAAAAAACATAACTGAAATACGGTTATATTTTTATATATCATATTTCAGTTAAAATGTCTATATAAAAATAAAAATTATAAGAAAAATTTTAATGAGGTGATAACTAATGGATAAATTTGAAATGAAAAAATCAACGGATGCAAATATTTATAAATCTATAAGATTTCCAACAGAAATAAATGATAAAATTAATAATATTGTAAATAAAGCAAATGAGGGAAAAATCAAAAAGGAATATAGCTTTAATGGATTTGTTATTTCTGCTTGTGAATATGCATTAAAACATATGGAATAAAATATAAATAAAAACAGTTGACAAATAAACATAAATTATAGTATAATTAATAACTGTAAACCGCCTAAGTCGGGTGAATAAATTCTTAAGATGATTTTTAAGATACCTTGTATTTATGCTTAGCGAGTATTGGTAAGAGGAGGTAGAATCGTGTACGCAATAATTGAAAGCTGTGGAAAACAATATAAAGTTCAAGAAGGAGACGTAGTATTCTTTGAAAAATTAGATGCAGAAGAAGGAAAAAAAGTTACATTTGATAACGTAGTTCTTTTTGCTAATGACAAAGATGTTAAAATTGGAACTCCTTATGTAAAAAATTGCAAAGTTGAAGGAACTGTAGTAGCTAATGGTAAAGCTAAAAAGATTATAGTTTATAGATACAAAGCAAAGAAAAATCATAGAAGAACACAAGGTCATAGACAACCATATACAAAGATTGAAATAAAATCAATCAAAGCAGAATAATTTAATGATTAAAAATAATCAAATTAAAAGGTAGGTGAATTTTAAGATGGCACATCATAAAGGTCAAGGTAGTACCGATAACGGAAGAGATAGTGAGTCAAAAAGACTTGGTATAAAAAGAGCTGACGGACAATTAGTTCAAGCTGGAAATATCCTTTATAGACAAAGAGGAACAAAAATGCATCCAGGAACAAATGTTGGAATTGGAAGTGATGACACACTATATGCAAAAGTTACAGGTATAATGAAAGTTGAAAGACTTGGAAGAGATAAAAAGAAAATTAGTGTTTATCCAAATATAGAAAAAAATGTTAAAGTAGAAAATAAAAAATCTACAGAAACAAAAAAAGCAAGCTCAACAGCTACAAAAAAATCTACTGCAAAAAAAGCAGAAGAAAAAGAAACTGTAAAAGCTTAAAGTTTGAAAATTTAACTTAAAAAATCCTATAAATAAATATAGGATTTTTTTTAAACTATTTTATTCAAATTACCAGAAGTATAGTCATTTCCAGTAAATATATCGCCTTGTTTTACAACATTTATAATATTATTAATCTCATCAATATTTTCATCTAATATACTTATTTTAGCATAATCAATATTAATATCATCATATTTTATCGAAGATATTTTGCTATTATAAATAGTAGTAACAGTTTGCATATTATCAGAAACTATTTTAAATTTATAACCTAATCTATCTTTCAGATAATAGTTACTTTCTTTGCAATGCATTTCACAAGTAGGATAACATCTATTTGACTTTCCTAAAAAACAATAACCTGTATTCATCAAAGGAACTCTTCCATAAACCATAAGCTCAGTAGGAAGGGAAGAATTATTTGAAAGATTTTGCAAAGTAGGTTTATCTAGTTCAGGAGATAAAGTAATAGTATTTACCCCAATATTTTTTAATTCTTCTATAGTATGTAAGTTAAATACATTTAATGTATAATTAGCAACTATATCCATATTTGGAAATTTGTTAATATTTTCAAAACCAGAAATGTTTGAAATAACAATTCCTTTTAAATTATAATTTTTAATAAAGTCAACTAATGAGTTAAAAGTAATATTTTTATAATTATCTCTTAAAATAGTAGGAAGACTTATATATAAGTTACCTTTTGTATTTAAAATGTTAATAATATCAGAATATTTTTTATTAATAAAATATTTTATCGGTATATAAATTCTATCAATATTAGAAAGCTTGCTATAATCATAATTAATGTCTAACTTGTTGAAATCTAAAGAATATTTGACATTTGAATGAGTATTGTTTAACTTTTTATTGTTTGGTAAATCTGAAATTGTTTTATCACATTCATCTCTTTGAAAACGCTTTTTTGCTTGTTCTATTAAGTCATTTAAGCAATCACGCCTTAGCTGATTAATAGCAGATATTTTTGGAATATATGTATTTTCATCTAATAAAATTTTAATATTTTTAAAATCAAAAGGCGTATCAGTAGTTTTATTAATTTGTTCCTTAATTCTTTCCATAGTAATAGGATTAGAAATAGAATCAATTGGAACTAAATCGGTTTCTTTTTTACAAGACATAGAAAAATAGTTTCCACATTCTTTATCCATTGAAGTTACTTCCATTGATATAGGCTGGCCTTTTTTTACTGTTACAACACAAGTTAAAGGAATTTTTATATTTTCTTTATTAATAAAATCCATTATTTCCTTGTTTTTGTTGTAATCACTTATTTTAAATATTTTATCACCTAAAGAAATGTTGCCTTTAATGCGTCCAATAGTAATCATATCATTAACTTTAGCACTTTTTATATTTGAATCATTAATCATTAATTCAGAAACAGTATATTTATGATCTTCATTTTGAACACATACAGTATCATTGATTGAGAGTTTTTCGTGAGTTTTAAAAGTTACTAAACCTTTTTGAGCATTGTATTTTTGAATTTGACCTAATAAAAGACCTTGATTATTTTGTTTTTCAGAATAAACATAGTCAGTATTAGGCTCATTATCTAAATTTCCATTTGAAAAACCACCTCTATTAAATACTTGCATAAGTTCTTTTATATCGTTTTCATCAATAATATAAGGATTATTACTTAATGCTAAATCAATGTATTTTCTATATATTCTAGTTACAGTTGCAACGTATTCAGGAGTTTTCATTCTGCCTTCAATTTTTAAACATTTAACACCAATTTTTATTAAATTAGGTATGTATTTTAAACCACATAAATCTCTAGGACTTAATAAAAATCCTTTATCAATGACTTTATCTGTATGTTCATCTAAAAGTTCATATGGAAGTCTGCAAGCTTGAGCACATTTACCACGATTACCAGACCTGCCACCAATCATACTAGAGAATATGATATACAAAGAGCACCATGTATAAAAGTTTCAATTTCTATATTAGTGTTCATACATATATTTTCAATATCTCTAATGGTAAGTTCTCTAGCTAGAACAGCTCTTTTAAATCCTAATTTTTCAAGTTCAAGAGCACCTTGTAAATTGTGTATAGACATTTGTGTACTTGCGTGAATATCCATATCTGGAAAAAGTTTTATTAAGCATTTAGCAAGACCTAAATCTTGAACAAGTATTGCATCACAGCCAAGAGAATAAACGAATTTTGCAATTTCAATAGCATCCTTAAATTCTTCATCTCTAATTAAAGTATTTAATGTAAAGTTAACTTTTACATTCCTTAACTTAGCATAAGTAATAGCTTCTTTGAGCTCATCTTTGTTAAAATTAGTAGCACTAGCTCTTGCATTAAACATATTAGATCCTAAATAAACAGAATTTGCACCATTTTGAATAGCAGCTTTTAAACAATCAAAATCTCCAGCAGGAGCAAGTAATTCTATATTAGAGTTTAGCATTTAAAGTCCTCCAAAATTATATATTAATTTTATTATATTCGAAAAAATAATATTATATTTATAATATTGTAACACAAATTTAATAAAAAACATACTATATGGTATAAAAAAGTAGGCAGAAATTTTACATATAAAACGTTGCCCAAATATTTGATTTCGTATCAACGATTATATGGGTTACAATAAAAAGCCTAAAGGGGAGGTAATTATGAGTTGTGGTTGTGGAAATAATGACGGAAATTTTTTAGATTCAATTTTAGGAGATAACAATAATACAGAAATATTATTATTTTTAATAGTATTCTTACTTTTATTTACAACATTCGGAAGAACTGCATAAAATTTTAATTAATCTAAAAACTTAATAAAAATTAATATGTTAAAAATATAGCATAATGTAGGTAATAAATCAATATATAAAAATTTAAAAATATATAATAATTTTATAAAAAATAAAAAATAAAAATCTTATAAAAAGCTTAAATAAAGCTGATTATAAGATTTTTTACTTTTTTATTAAGTTTTTAGCTTAATAAAAATAACATAATGTAAAAGTGGAGGTTTTAAACAAATGAAATGTAAGGAAATACTAGAAAAAGACAAGATTAATTTGCACTTAAGAAATAAGAAAAAAGTGCAAAAATTAAAAGAAAAAGGTATAACATTAATAGCGCTAGTAGTAACAATAATAATATTGTTAATATTAGCAGGAGTAACATTAAATATGGCAATGTCAGGAGATGGATTATTTAGTAAAGCAAAATTAGCAGTAAATAAATATGATGTAGCAAGTGAGCAAGAAGTATTGCAACAACAAATAATAGAATATCAAATGAATAATAGTATAGAAAAAATAGGAGAAAAGTTATCAGATAAAATAAGTAGTGTTACAGATAGTAATTGGAAAGTAATTCAATTAAATAATTCAGATAAAAATTATGGAACGAATTATTATTATGTACCCAAAGGAACAGAGATAGCAAATTATGGACAGACAAAATATAATTGGGTAATGAACTATGAAACAGGAGAAGTAATAAATATAGAAGAATATACAGTATTAGATGGAAATGCAGGAATATCAGTAAAAGACAATTTAACATTAAATATAAATCCAGTAAATTTAAATGATAAAACTTCATGGGGAGAGAATGTTACATTTGTATATGGTGCGGAAGAAAACTCTAAAAATTCTGGAGTACATGGAACAGAATTAAGATTTGATGGTATAGACGATTATTTGAGAATAGATAATGTAGAAATACAAGTAGATGAAGGATTTACTTTCGAATTTTATGGTAAAAAATATGGTGATAAAGTTTGGATTCTTAATAGGTTAGGAATTGATGAAGAAACAAGTAAACCGAATGCTGCAAGTTCTTTTCGAATCGGGATTAGTTCGTTGCATGGTTTATCATGTAATATTGGGAAGGGAGCTAGTGAGTCAGAATTAGCGAGAGTCAATTCCACTAATTGGTTTGATTTTAGTGTTCCTGATATCAGTGAAGGAGAGATGATTATTTATGTTTCAGTGAGTGTAGATTTAAAGAATGGAAAGGTGTGTTTATTTTATGAAGAAAATGGAAAATTAAGAGAAAATGAAACTTTTTGCTCCGTGGATTACTTGAATAGTGGTGATTTAATGAAGAAAGAATTGCCATTCTGTATTGGTTCATTTTTTGGTGGCAGTCCAAGTTATGACCAATATTCGAGATATGATTTGTATGCAACTAGATTATATAATAGAGTTTTAAACGAGAAAGAAGTTAATGAAAATTATTATGAAAGTGTTAATTTTCATAATTATTTAATGGAAGATAATAATTAGATTTTTATAAAGATAAGCTAGAAAAGAAATATAAATTTTAATTAATCTAAAAACTTAATAAAAAAGTAAAAAATCTTATAATTAGACTTTGTCAAGTAAAGTGTGTAATTTTTTTTAATTAAAATTTTTTTATAAAATCAGTGATTAATTTTCGTCACTG
>CANQYG010000037.1 GCA_947628015.1 uncultured Clostridia bacterium | reverse complement strand
TAAGAATAATTCTTTTTTTTTTGCTAGACCCCGAGTTGCAATGTTTAAAATGTTTCACTTTTTTAGTTTACCTTCACATTCTTTAAAAAATCCGGCTACGCCGGAAAAAGTAATATTATATAAACTGCAAGCAGTTTTTATAAATTAAAAGTATATTTATTTTTACTCGATTTTTACTTAATTAAAATTGTCGAGGTTTTTTGTTTTTTAGCCTTATAGGCTTTATTATGTACCCGGCTTTGCCGGGAAGAAGGGGCAACATTATTTATTTTTTTATTTAACTATTTACCTTGACGAAAATTATCAAAAAATATATAATTTTCAAAATAGATTTTAAAATGCAAATATATAAAAATAACTTTATGGAGAATAGAAAAATGGATGTTAAATTTGTTGGCAATGTTATTGATGAAAAGCAAGAAAAAGATGAAAAATATTTAGTTTTTTCTTTTTTTGAGCTTAGAGTAAAACATAACCTTACAGAAGATGAAATAAGTAAATTTTTAGAACTTAGCAAAAATAGGCTTGAAAATTCTAATTATAAAGTTTATTTTACAGGGCAAAGTTACACATATCTAGGTCAAACAAAAAAAGTTAAGGACAATGAATTAATGATTGCAATAAAAGAATAAAATATTTTTATAAATTTTTTTACAGGAGATGATCTTTAAATGAAGAAAACTATTTCAAAGATAACTATGATTGCTATTTTATTAATTTTTGCAATCTTAAATTTAACATATATAATACAAGTAAAAGGTAAAATACAATGTTTTGGTGCATCCATGATTTTAGATTCTATACAATACAAAGACCAAGCAAGATTAAATTTAATCTTATTTCTAATCTTTATTTTAACATTGATTATTACTTATTTAATAATTATTTGTAAGGAATCTAAAGATACAGATGAAAAGGGAATAAAGAAAACATTTATATTTATTTTTATTGTTTCAATAATTGCTGGAATTATTTTACCTAATAACAGTTCTGATGTATATTATTATTCTGCTGTTGGAAGATTGGATTCCAAATATGGAATTAATATGTATGAAGAAAACTTTAGTGAGCATCAGAAAGATTATACTGATGACGAAGTGGTTCAGGCATCACCGGGAATTGAACACAAATTTGTATATGGACCATTATGGGCAATTATTTGCAAAGTTCTCGGTAGAGTAGATACAAACTCTGCTTTAGGTACACTTTATTTATTTAAAATATTAAATATTATTGTTCATCTACTAAATTGTTACTTAATTTGGAAGATTAGTAAAAATAAAAAACTAGTTTTAATTTATGGATTAAATCCTTTAATGTTATTTGAGGGTATAATAAATGTTCATAATGATATATATTTAATTTTATTCTCGCTATTCGGAATATATTTGAAAAAACAAAACAAAATATGGTTAGCTATAATTAGTATTGCACTAGGTGCTCTTATAAAATACATACCTATACTTTTACTACCATATATAATAAATAACGAAAAAATAAAGAAACAGATTATTTATTTAGCTGAATTTGCTTTAGCATTTTTAGGACTAACATTTATTTTTACAGGTAGCATAACAAGTATTTTAAATGTTATGGATCAAACCGGTAAATATGCAAATTCTTTATATCTTCAGTTACGTTTAAACGGACTTGATTTTGATGTACTTTCAAAAATAGCACTTGCAGGAAAAATAGTATTTTGCATAGCATATTTCATACAAATATTTATTAGAAGAAAAAAAGAAGGCAAAAATTATATGTGGCTTATCATGCTATTTATTCTGCTTGCAATTACAAACTTTAGAACTTGGTATATAATGTGGTTATTTGGAATATTTACAGAACTTGAGCAAAGAGATATAAACAAAGTAATAGCTATAACTCTAATAGCAGAGTTTTCAAATTATATAATTTACTATTTAGGAGAAGGATATATTTATGGAGGCTACTATTTTATGATGGTTGTTTTAACATTTGCATTATACTGCACAGCAGAAAAAATATATTCGAAATATGTTGAAAAGAAAAGGCTTCTTTCATAATGATTAAGAAAGGAAAATTTAATATGGAAAAATTACTTTTAATTGATGGAAATTCTATAATGAACAGAGCATTTTACGGAATTATGAGTAGCAAAATGCTTACAACTGAAAATGGAAAATATACAAATGCACTATATGGATTTTTATCAATACTATTTAAAAATTTAGAAGAAGTTGATCCAAATTATATATTAGTTGCATTTGATTCAAAAACAGGTGCAAATGTTAGAAAGCAAAAATATGAAGGCTACAAAAAAAATAGACACAAGATGCCAGATGAGCTTGCTGAGCAGATGCCGGAAATTAAAGATATTTTAAAAGCAATGAATATTAATTTTTTAGAAATGGAAAATTATGAAGGTGATGACATTTTAGGCTCTTGTGCGAAACAATTTTCAAATAGTGATGTGAAAGCCTATATTTTATCAGGAGATAGGGATTTATTTCAATTAATTGATGAAAATATAGTAGTAAGAATTCCAAGAACTAAAATGGGAAAGACGGAAACGGAAATCTATGACTTAAATAAGGTACTAGAAGAGTATGAGATGTCTCCTGCAGGGTTAATAGAATTAAAAGCATTAATGGGAGATTCATCAGATGAAATTCCAGGAGTTCCAGGAGTAGGTCCAAAGACAGCAACAGACTTATTAAAAGAATATAAGACAGTAGAAGACTTATATAAAGCTGTAGAACTAGACACAAATTGTGAAAAATTTAAGCCAAAATTAAGAGAAAAATTAATAGAAAATAAAAACTTAGCAGAAATATCAAAAGAAATAGGAAAAATTAATGTAGAAGCTGAACTTCCATTTAGTCTAGAAGATTTAAAAATAAAAGAATGGGACAGGGAAGAAGTTATAAAGCTTTTTAAATATTATAGATTTAATCGTTTTATAGAAAGATTTAACTTAAAAGAAAATGAAAGTGTTAAGGAAAAAGATGACGTATTTCAAATAGATACTGTAGTAAAAAATAGTACAAAAGATATTCCTATTGAAAATACAATGATTTATTATTTAGAAACAGAAAAAGATGATCAAGAAGAAAAAATAATAAAAAAGAAAATTACAGGAATTGGAATATATGAAAATGAAAAAGCTTATTATGTAAAAAGTCCTGATTTAGAAGAATTAAAAGAAATATTTGAAAATGAAAAAATAGATAAAATAGGATACAATATAAGCGAAGATTATGTACTTTTAAGACAAAATGGCATAAAGATAAAATCAATAAAATACGATATAGAAGTAGCAGGCTATGATATAGACCCAAGTAATGTAAAGCATAAATTACCAGAACTTGCAATGCAATTTTTAGATGTTGATATAAATAGTTTAATTCCAAGTAAGCAAATAAATTTGTTTGACACAAAAGAAGATGACAAAAATGAAATTGGAATTTATGTATTAGCAATTAAAAAAATATATGAAGAAACAAGAAAAAAATTAGAAGAAGAAGGAAGTTTAAAATTATTTGAAGACATAGAGATTCCATTAATTACAGTATTAGGAGAAATACAATATAATGGAATGTTAGTAGATAAAGAAGAACTTGTAAACTTTGGAAAAGAGTTAAAACAAAGAATAGATGAGCTAACACAAGAAATATATAAATTGGCAGATGAAGAATTTAATATAAATTCAACACAACAATTAGGAACAATACTTTTTGAAAAATTAAAATTACCGGGTGCCAAAAAGAATAAAAAAGGGTATAGTACAGATGTTGCTGTATTAGAAAAGCTAATTCTAGCCCACCCAATAATAGAAAAAATATTAGAATATAGAACATTAACAAAATTAAATTCAACTTATGTAGAAGGACTTGTTCCATATATAAATAAGAAAACAGGAAGAATACATTCATATTTCCATCAAACAATTACAGCAACTGGAAGAATAAGCTCAACAGAACCAAACTTGCAGAATATTCCAAGTCGTGAAGAAATAGGAAGAAATATAAAAAAGGCTTTTAAACCAGAAGAAGGATATGTATATATTGATGCAGATTATTCACAAATAGAATTAAGAGTACTAGCAAGTATAGCAAATGATGTAAATATGATAAACGCATTTAAAAATGATGAAGATATTCATAGAGAAGTTGCATCAAGAGTATTTGGAGTTCCATTAGAAGAAGTTACAAAAGAACAAAGGTCAAGAGCAAAAGCAGTAAACTTTGGAATTGTTTATGGAATAACAGATTTTGGATTAGCACAACAAATAGGAATAGGAAGAAAAGAGGCAAAACAATATATAGAAAGCTATTTGGAAAAATATAATGGAATAAAAGAATATATGGAAAGAGTAACTGAAAAGGCAAAAGAAACAGGATTTGTAGAAACATCATTTGGAAGAAGAAGATATATACCAGAGTTAAAATCAAGTAATTATATGGTTAGAGAATTCGGAAAAAGAGCAGCAATGAATACACCAATACAAGGAACGGCAGCTGATATAATGAAAATAGCAATGAATACGGTTTATAGAAAATTACAAGAATCAAATTTAGATGCAAAAATTATACTTCAAGTACATGATGAATTAATATTAGAAGTTAAAGAAGAGCAAAAAGATGAAGCTGAAAAAATACTTAAAGAAAGTATGGAAAATGCAGCAAAATTGCAAGTTCCACTTAAAGTAGAAGTAACATATGCAAAAAGTTGGTATGAGGCAAAATAGAAAAATGTAACAAAAGACAAAAAATACTATGGTGTAGGAAACATTAGTAGTTAAAGAAAGGAATAAAAATTTTAATGAAAAAAGCTATAATATTTATAATTATAGTAATAATCGCAATAGTAGTTTTATTTGCAAATTCAGATTATATACTAAAGAAAATTTATAAAATAAAATATGAAGAATATGTTGAAAAATATTCAGAAGAATATTCAGTAGATCCTTATTTAATTTATGCAATAATAAAAGCAGAAAGTAATTTTAATGAAGGTGCATTGTCAAATAAAGGAGCAACAGGGTTAATGCAACTTATGGAAAATACAGCAAAAGAAGTAGCAGAAAATGTTGTAATGGAATATGAATCAGGAATTACACTTTATAATCCAGAAAAAAATATAAAATTGGGAATAGCATATTTTGCAAACTTGAAAAATATTTATAATGTAGATTCAGTTGCACTTGCTGCTTATAATGCAGGAAGTGGAAATGTTAATAAGTGGATAGAAGAAGATGTAATAAAAGCAGATGGGAGTAATATAGAAAATATACCATTTAAAGAAACTAATACTTATGTAAGAAAAATTTTGAAAGATTATGAAATGTATAAAAAGCTTTATGATGAGTAAAAAAAATATTGCATGACTTGATTTTTATGTAAATTTGTAATAAAATAAAAAAGATATTTAGTGTGATATATCAAGGGCAAATTGACTTTGGTAGCCTAAGTGTATAATCACAAATATACTCTTTAAAAAGGAGATAAGAAACTATTAATGGTACCATCTATAGATAGGAGGTAATACATTATGAATCCAGAACTTTTAAAATGTAAGCCGATACGGTACTTGTGTCCTTTTTGTGGAAAATGGCATGAGTGGACAGGTCATGAATTAAAATTTCAACCAATGGAATTAAAATGTTTAGAAACAAATTGTATAGAAAATAAATGTTATTATACAATTTATTTCGATGATAAGTACGCTCATTTTTCCATTGGATGTGTGCGAAGAAAATTAATTGATAGTATTATACCTATTAATTCTATAATTGAAAGTATTAATAGGCCATTTGTTATTTTTAATGTAACATATGAGACACTTAATATGGAAGAACAGAATATATGCGACAGATTAAAAGGTAAATGTAATTTATCTAAATTAGATGAAAAAATTGACAAGAATATTAAGTTGGGATTTGAATTTCATAAATTAGACTACAATCAATTTTCAAAAGCATCAATTCTTGCACGTAAAGAAAAAGAACTGAAAGAACGCGAAAAGGCTATTGCTATTAAAGAACAATCTTTAAAAGAATGTGAACAAACAATAAACAAGATTTAAAGAACGTGAATAAAATAATTTTTAAAGAGTATGAATATGGATTAAAATAAAAATTCCTTAAGACATTGTCTTGGGGAATTTTTTTGTTGCATAAAAAAGGACTCTAGTAACAAACTAAAGCCCTTATTTTTTTTATTTGATTTTAACGTAATCATCAATGTAGCTAGCATTCACAATCAAGGTTTCGCCTGGCAAAAGAGGAATCCGTAATTGATAGTATTCGTTGTACTCTAGAGGGTAGTTCGTGATGCCATCACTTGTCTCCCATATATTTTTGGATTTTATGTAGCATACTGCACCATAGATATTAGAGAATAATTTAGAGTCAAGTTCATCTTTAATGCTTTGATATACTCTAATAATACAATTTGCTTCAGATGGAGAACATTTTTTAATTTTTGTAATACCTGTTTTTCTGATTTGTTCATACATGCTTTCAAGAATTTCGCTAAATTGTGGAAGTTTAGATATAGGCACATTAGTATAATGTAGATGTACCTTCTGTATATCAGACTTCTGCTTTTTCGTTAAACTCATTTTTTACCTCCTTTAATTATACTCGGAGGTATACCCTCCAAGTAATGTAATAGTTACTTTTTGGGTTTATTATAAAACTGAAAATATTATAGCAAAGTTTTCATAATATTGCAATATCTCTATTTTTTGAAACTTTTATTGAAATATAAAATTTCCATAAAATGTATTGATAAAAATTAAAAAATAGTATATTATATTAATATATGTATTTTTACATAAGAGTAAAGGAGGAAAATTATGATGAATGAAAACGTAAACGATAATGATGAATTAAAGGAAAATGATGAACTAAATGAAGATGTAATAAAAGATGATGAAGATGAATTAGAGACAAATATAGTTACATTAAAAGATGAATTAGGAAATGATGTTGACTTTGAATTTTTAGATTTAATAGAATATGAAGGAGATAATTATGTAATTCTACTTCCAGCTGATCCAGAAAATGAAGAAGAGTCTGATGAAGTTGTAATATTAAAAGAAGATAAAGAATCAGAAGATTCTGAAGATGAAGAATCTTATGTTAGCGTAGAAGATGAAGATACATTAAATAAGATATTTGAAATATTCAAAGAAAAATTTAAAGATGAATTCAATTTTGTAGATGATGAACAATAACTATAAAAATTTAATGATAAAATAAAAGTAATCTAAATTTAAACAATAAAATTGATAATAATTTAATAATGGAAAATAAAATTTTCAAAATAACATTAAAACCTTTTGTTTAATCAAAAGGTTTTAATTAAAATTAACTTTAAGTGTAAAAAATGTGGAGTATTATAAATAAAAATTGAGGAAGGTATAAAAAAATGAGAAGTTTTGCAAATTATATGATAGTAATGTTTATGATAATGTTTTGGGCATTTAGAATAGTAGTAGCAGTCATGGCAGGAATGAATAATAGTTTTATTGTATCACCATTAGATAATACAATAGAAATAGTTCTTTTGTTTATAACTTTAGCTTGTATAGCTTTGGTAATCAAAAGAAAATTATTTGGTGGAGTATTATATTGTGCATCATATTTTGGATATTTTGGAGTTGACTTATATAATAAAGCAGTAAAGCCACTTATTAATGGAGATGGTTTCACAATTGCAAGTGGATTTTCAACATTTGTGTCATTACTTGCAGTAATTTTAGCAATAGTTGTTTTAATGGATTTATTAGCTGATAGAACAAAAAGACCAGCTGACAAAAAGACAGAATGGTTTTATGAAAGTAAAGAAACTGATAGACAGCTTGATGAAAGAGCAGATAAAAATAATTATAGAATATTATAATAATAGATTTAAATTGAACATCTAAGTTAAGAAGGGATTTTTATGATTACAGTTGTTGCAGCTTTAATAAAGAAAGATAATAAATATCTACTTGCTAAAAGAAAAACTGGAGATGAAAGTGTTTTAGGAAAATGGGAATTTCCAGGAGGAAAAGTAGAAAAAGGCGAAGAAGAGAAACATGCAATTGAAAGAGAAATAAAAGAAGAGTTTGATTTAAAAATAAAAGCAAAAAAATTTATAACTAATAATGTATATGAATATCCATCAAAAGTTGTAGATTTAAGATTATATGAATGTGAATACATATCAGGAAACTTTAGACTTCATGACCATAGCGAATATACTTTTGCTTCAAAAGAAGATATTTTAAAATTTGATTTGTGCCCAGCTGATATACAGCTTGCAAAATGTATTGATTTGAATTAACTTAAATTTGAGCAGTATTTATAATTTGAAAGAGGCTAAAAATGAGTAAAATAGCAAATATGCTGAATATGTTGCAAATATTAAAAGATAAAAAAGTACATAGTATATCAAGCTTATCAAAAGAATTAGAAGTATCAGAAAGAATGATACGTCAATATAAACTAGAACTTGAACAAGCAGGAATATATTTAAAATCATATACTGGAAAATATGGTGGCTACCAGTTAGACGAAAATAATAATTTTCTAAAAATAGAAAATGAAGTAAAAGAAAAAATGTATATAATTATGAAAAGTGCAATAGCTAATAAAAATAAAGTAAGAATAAAATTTAATTCAATAGATTCAGGAATAACTCAGAGAATAATTCATCCAGCTGAATTATTTGTTTATATTGATAAATGGTATATTGCTGCATTTTGCGAATTAAGAAAAGAAATAAGACTTTTTAAATTAGATGACATTATAGAATATGAAGTTTTGAAAGAAACATATATAGATAAAAATACAATAAAAAAATAATTGTGACAAAAATATTTCCTCAATATATGATAGTATACTTATATAGGGGGAATATTATAAATGAATGAAATAGTTTTTGTAACACATAATAAAGGAAAAATAGCATCAGCAAGTAAACAATTAGAAGGGGTAAATTTCAAGATATTTGAATATGAGTTAGAAGAACCTAGAAGTGATGATATAAAATATATATCTAAATATAAGGTAATGGAGGCTTATAAGCTAGTAAATAAACCATGTATTTCGTTGGACTGTGGCTTTTGGATAGATGAATTAAATGGATTTCCTAGAGCATTTGTTAATTTTGTGTTGGATACAATAGGAATAGAAGGCATATTAAAATTGATGGAAGGAAAAGAAAATAGAAGTTGTAGATTTACAGAATGTCTGTCTTATTATGATGGAAATGAGTTACATCAATTTATGGGAAAGCATGAAGGAACTATATCAAATGAAGTATCAGGAAATGACACAGATAAAAAATGGTCTGATTTATGGTATATATATCAACCTTATGGATATGATAAAACTCTAGCTCAAATGACTGATGAAGAAAGAGCAAATAGAATTAAATATGATTCGGTAGATTCTATGGTAGAATTTTCAAAATGGTACAAAAATAAAAAAAAATAAATCATTGCCGAAATTTTCAATTTTTAAATATAATTTAAAGCTATAAATGTAAAGCATCAAAAAAGATATAAAAATACAAATCTAGATATGAAAGTCTTTTCTGAAAGAAAAATGAGATTAATGAGAATGTTTTAAAAAGAGTATGCTAATGATGAAAAATGAGATGTACTTAACATTGCTGAAAATATAAAATTATTAGGAGAGAAAAATGAACAAAAATAAAACAAACATAAACTGGGATATGCGTATGAAAAGAAAACAGACCTCAAAGTATTGAAAAATCAATAATCTTCCAAATAAGATTTTTGCGTATTTTAAGAAAAGAGGATTAGTTATTAATATATTTGAAAAAAGGAGGGATAATTGATGCAAAAGTTAGAAGAATATCAAGCGGGAAGTTATCTAAAAGTAAATGATTATAAAGCATTTATGCCAAGTAAAATAAATGACGAATGGATATGGAATGATAGTGAAGTTAATAAATTATTATCTGAAGCTAGCTTGCAACTTGGGGAATTAAATGGTTTTGCTGAACAGATTCCCAATATAGATATTTATATTAAAATGCATGTAAAAGTTGAAGCCAATAAATCTAGCAGAATTGAAGGAACTAAAACTACAATTGATGAAGATTTATTAGAAAAGTTGGATGTTAATCCTGAAAAAAGAGATGATTGGCAAGAAGTTCAAAATTATGTAGAAGCTATGAATTACGGAATTGAAAGAATAAAAGAATTACCTGTATGCACAAAATTGATAAAAGAAATACATGCGATTTTATTAAAAGATGTTAGAGGAAATCATAAAAATCCAGGAGAATATAGAATTTCTCAAAATTGGATTGGTGGGACAAGACCAGATAATGCAGTATATGTACCACCAATACCAAGTGAAATAGGAAATTGTCTTAGTGATTTAGAAAAATTTATAAATAATGATAATATAAATGTGCCTGAATTAATAAAGATTGCAATGATTCATTATCAGTTCGAATCAATACATCCATTTTTAGATGGAAATGGAAGAACTGGAAGAATTTTAATTCCAATTTATTTATTAAGTAAGGGAATAATAAATAAGCCTTGTTTTTATATATCAGATTATATTGAAAAAAATAAAGAGGCTTATTACGATTTCTTAAGTAGAGTAAGGACTAATAATGATATGATTTCTTGGGTAAAATTTTTCCTAGAAGCAACGATAGAAACGGCTAAAACAGCGAGAGTAAAATTTGAAAACATAATTAAATTAACCAATGAGATGAACAATAAAATTATGAAATTACCAATAAAACCTGAGAATTCAAAAAAAGTTATAGAGCTACTTTATAATGAACCTAGAGTAAACAGAAATATTATTTCAGAAAAAACTAGGATAAAGATGACAACAGTTGATAATATAATAAAAGCATTCGTTAATAATGGAATTTTAGTTGAAACAACAGGCTTTAAAAGAAATCAAATATATTTGTTTGAAAGATATATAAAATTATTTTAAGTTTATCCCAAAAATTTAAAAAAAATTGAAACAAAAAAATATATATCCCAAAAAAAACGAAAAAATTGGGATATAAAATTTTGAATCACAAAAAATAATGAATTTTTTAAATATAAAATTTTTATAAATAAAAAAGTAAAAATTAGAGGAAAAACTTAATAGATGTAAAAATATGAAAATAGAAGATGTTTCACTAGATGAGATAAGTTCTATAAAGATAGAGAGAAAAAAATCAAGTAATGAAAGAATATTAGATTTTATTGTGAAAGTAAAGAATCCTTATATATTTAAGGTAAATGGCAAATTAGTAAGAATTAGTTTTTCTAATACAGATAAAACGGCGGAAGATTGCCTAACTAATGTCTTAAAGAATTTATATAAATAATTGATTAAGAAAAGTAATATAGTGAAAAATTAAATATTATTTGTATAAATAAAAAATAAAAAAAGGAGAAAAATTGTATGGAAAAGAAAATAATAGTTATTACAGGAGGTAGTGATGGATTAGGCAAATCATTAGCAGAACATTTGGCAAAAGAAAATAATGTTATTATTTTAGCTACAAATGAAGAAAAATTAAAAAAGGTTGCAAATGATAATAATTGTAAATATAAAGTTTGTGATGTTAGTGATTATGAATTAGTTGAAAATACTATAAGTGAAATAATTAACGATTTTGGAAGAATTGATGTATTAATTAATAATGCAGGGTTATGGATTCAAGATGAATTAGATACAAACGATAGTAAAAGAATTAATGATGTAGTAGATGTTAATTTACTTGGTGTTATTAATTGTTCTAAATCTGTAATTCCTATTATGAAAGAACATAATGATGGATTAATAATTAATATAAATTCTCAGGCAGGAATTAATCATAAAGCTGAAAGAGTTGTTTACAATGCTACGAAATGGGGAGTAACTGGATTTTCTAAATCATTAGCTGATGAGGTTGCAAAATATGGAATAAGAGTTACTAATTTAATGCCAGGTATGATGAAAACAGATATGTTTAACAAAATGAACATTCAAAAAAATATGGCAAATGGTGTTGATACAAAAGAGGTTGTAAGATTAATTCAATTTATAATTGATACTCCATCAGATGTAATGATACCAGAGGTAGGTATTAAGAATATAAATAACTAAATCTAATTAAAAAAATATTGGTTTATAAAAACAAATTATTATATATAAATAATGATTTCAAATTTATCCTTGTTTTTCATTCCAGTACTTTATATAAGAAAAAATATAATTGAGATAATATTCATATAGAATTCATTTATGATATGTTATATATGAAAAAATTATAAAATAAAGGAAGTGATTTAAATGGACAATAGGCAAAATCAGACAAATATTAACTGGTATCCAGGACATATGGCTAAAACTAAAAAGCAAATAATAGAAGATTTAAAGTTAATAGATATAATAATAGAAATATTAGATGCTAGAGCACCAGAATCTTCACAAAATCCAGATGTAAAAGAATATTCAAAAAATAAAAAGAAAATAGTTGTATTAAATAAAGCAGATTTAGCAGATGATATTGTTACAACAAAATGGATAGAATATTATAAAAAGAATAATATTGTTTGCGTTAAAGTAGAATCAAATACAGGAAAAGGAATGAAAGAAGTTATAAATCAAATAAAACTAGCCTACAGAGAAATCGAAGAAAAATATATACAAAAAGGAAGAGTTGGAAGAAGTGCTAGAGTAATGATTCTAGGAATACCAAACGTTGGAAAATCAACTTTTATTAATAGTTTAGCTAAAAGAAGTGTGGCTAAAGTTGGAAATAAGCCAGGAGTTACAAAAAATAAGCAATGGATAAAAGTAGATAGTAAAATTGAACTTTTAGATACACCGGGAATGTTATGGCCTAAACTTAATGATAAATGTGTAGCAGAACATTTAGCATATTTAAATACAATAGGAGAAAATGCTATAGATAATGAAGAAATATCATATAACCTTTTAAAATATTTAGTAGAAAATTATAAAGAAGAAGTAGAAAAAAGATATGAAATTAAGATAGAAGAAAATGAAGAAATAATTGAAATTAGAGATAAAATCGCATTAAAAAAAGGAGCAATACTTTCTGGAGGAAAAATAAATGAACAGAAAGTTTCTGATATGATTTTAAACGATTTTAGAACTGGAAAATTAGGAAGAATATCATTAGAATATCCTACATAATAATTAATTTTGCGTGTAGAAAATGCAAACATAAACTGAATACAGATATAATTTAAAATATACTATAAAATAAATTAATTGGCATTTTATAGAGAGTGCTAATAGAAAGAAAATAAATATGGAATTTCAAGAAGAATTAATTAAAAAAAATGAAACAGAAATAAATATGATGTCACCACTAACTTGGGCGTATGTAGGTGATAGTGTATATGAAATGTATATAAGGACATATCTAAGTAATCAAACAAATTTAAACCCACATAAGTTACATATATTATCAATAAAATATGTAAAAGCGTCATCTCAAGCAAAAATTGTAAAGAAATTAGAATTAACTGAAGATGAGAAAGAAATTGTAAGAAGAGGAAGGAATACAGAAAACCATCATCTTCCAAAGCATGCTTCAGCAGAAGACTATATGTATTCAACTGCTTTTGAAGCTTTGATTGGATATTTGTATTTAACTAAAAAGAATGATAGATTACAAGAAATTCTAAAAAATAGTATAAATTTAGTTGACTAAGGAGTACATTTAATGTATAATAAACGTGTTATGGCCCCTTGGTCAAGCGGTTAAGACGTAGCCCTCTCAAGGCTAAATCATGGGTTCGATTCCCGTAGGGGTCACCATTTTAGATGAAAAAGTTAACCTTTTTCATCTTTTTTTGTAGTATAGGAAAAATCGAATATTTGATTAGAAAAGAAGAAAAAAATAAGGACATAAAGAAAAGACCTTAAGAAAAAGGCAAATTATGGATGTATGAAAAATTATTTCCCATCATAG
>CANQYG010000036.1 GCA_947628015.1 uncultured Clostridia bacterium | reverse complement strand
TGGCATTGGATTTAAAATAATTGGTGGAATCATACTTGATAAACTTTGTAGATAAATCTCGCCATTTTTGTAAATATCAAAATCTTGTATTTGTTTTTCAGTTTTGTTTTTTATTATAAAAGCATCTTTTATAAAACTTACTTCTTCAAATTCAACATTTAAGCTTTCTAAAGCTTTTATTACATCTTCTTTGTTTGACTTTATGTTGTTAACTCTTAATGTTGTAAACCTATCTTCTAGCATCCCTGATAAAATTTTATCAGAAACTCTATCTCCATATTCTTTATATGTTGTTTGTACAAACTCAATTGGTAGTTTCGATTTTGCGTTTATAATATTCATACTTTTTCCTTTTATTTATTTATAATTTCGTCTAAACGTTTTAATATTTCATTATTATACTCCTGTGGGTCAAATTTTTCCATAGTAAATCCATTTTCTAAAAACTCTTTCATTCCTTTGTACACACCTTTTTCACTTTTTTCAGTTACTAGTCCATATTTTCCTTTTATATCTTTTTTACTATCTGAAATATCTGTTGTTATTATAGGTTTTCCTAAAACTTTTGCTTCTAAGAATACAACTGGATAACCTTCAAATTCTGATGATAATATAAATGCATCACTATTTTTTAAATATGGATAAGGATTTTTCTTAGCACCTAGAAATTCAATATTTTCTATATTTTTTGCAAGTTCTTTATATTCATTAGTTGAAGTTCCTTTTCCAATAAATATAACTCTAAATTTATATCCTTCTTTATTTAATTTTTTAGTAGCTTCTATTATTCTAGATAGTCTTTTTTGCTTTTCATCATGCCTTCCAATATTTATAAATGTAGTTATATTTTCTTTTTTAAAGTCATCTATTTCTTCTTCTGATTTTTTTAAGATATCTTTATAATTGATTAAATTGTTGCAAACACAGGCTTTTTTTGAACACTCAGGAAATTGTGCATTAAAAACTTTTTTATCCATTTCTGATACAAAAACTATTTTTTTGAAATCATATATGTTTAAATCTTTAAAAAATTTTCTATACTGTATTATTTTTTGATTATAAAGATCCATATAATTATTGTGAACCCAAATAGCACAGTTTTTACTTGCAGTTCTTGAAACAAAAGATGCTGGAAAACTATATGTTGCAAAGCACGCAGAAAAATCATATTTATTTTTATATTTAAGCTTAAATCCAATTTGCTTAAATAAATTTAAAATTTTTCTAAGTAATACTATTTTATTTTTATTAGGCTTATAAGTTATAATTTTTACATTATCAGGAACATCTTTTAAATAAATTCCTTGTTTTTCCTCTAAGCATAAAGTTATATTATATTTAGAACTTATCTCATTTAATAAACTTATAAGAGAGGTCTCAATTCCTCCATAATCAAGTGAATATGCGGAAAATAATATTTTTTTCAACTTTTTATAACCTCCACATTATATCCAATAAATAAACCAGATTCAATTACTCCAGTAATACTTTTTATTTGTTTTTCTAAGTCTTTGCTTATATCATTAAATCTTACGTGTAATATAGAATTTTGGTTTTCTGACATACCTTTAAATATTATTTCATAAGCACCTAATTTTTCTAGTTCACTTGAAACATACTTAAGAGCCTTTGGAAAAACTTCAATTGGTATAGGATGACTTTCTCCTAATTTTTTTACAACTTTTGTGCTATCTATTAATATATAATTTTTTGGAGATTGCAATATATTTAATTTTTCTTTAAACATTGCATTACCCATCCCTTTAATCATATTATTTTCTGAATCAACTTCATCTGCACCATCAAAAGCCCAGTCAATATTATCTTCCATAATATTTCCTATTTCTATTCCATATTCTTTGCAAGCATCTTCAATGTATTGAGAAGTTGGAATTGCTTTGATTTTTAGACCTTCATTTTTGACTTTTTTACCTATTTCTATTGTAGATAAATATGAGGTTGACCCCGAGCCAAACCCAATGGTTTGGCCGTTTTCAACCTTGTCAGCTATAATTTTTGCTAAAATTAATTTTTGTTCTTTGTTTGTAATTTTATCAATATCCATATAAAGTATCCTTTTACTTAACTAATTATCTTTATTATCTTCTTTTTTCTCATCTTTATTACTATCATCTTTTTCTTTTGTTTTGGTGATTTTACGTTTATTTTTTTCTTTTATTTCTTTTTCTAATTGTGCTAATTTTTCTTCTCTTGTTTTGCTACTTGCTAATTCGTAATCAGTTATTTCTTTATTTTCTTCTTGGTTTAGATTTTTATCAGAATCATCTTCTTGTTCCATAAGCTTATTTAATTCTTCTATGTCTTCTTTTTCATTTATTTTATTTGTATAAGTTTCATTTAATTTTTCTAGATTTTCTTCATTTAAGTATGTATCTTCTTCTTCATAGTCAAATAATTTTTCATCATCTTTTGTATTATTCTTTTCTGCTTTCTTATTTCTTCTATGATTAATTATTAATAAAATTATTAATACAATTAGTAAAAATACAATAATTCCTACAATTACTCCTAAAATTATTAATGGATTAATTGTTTTGCTATCTTTCTTATTCTCACTTACTTCAGCAGAAGTTTCTAAAGTTACAGCCTCTTTGTTAAAAGTAAGTACATAATCTGTTTGTACACTTTCATCTAATGGAGAAATAAGAGAAATTCTTATAGTATTTTTTCCATCTTCTAAATTAATTTCTTCTTCATTAAGATTTCCTTCAAGGTCACGAGAAATTTCTTTTCCTTTTACTTTAACTATAATATCTTTTTCTTTTACCTTAGGAGTATCTAACTTTAAAAATATTGATTTAGTCTCAGAATTAATGTCTGCAGTATATTCAAAAGTATCTGAACTAAATAAATTATCAAGAATTAATGGTATTTTTTGTCCATCACTATTCATATAAGAAATCTCTAATTTATCAAGTTTTAATTCTGATTTTTTTATTACAATAGGTTTAGTTACTTTGATTCTATAAGTTTTAACTTTTCCATCTTCTGCTGTACATTTAACTTCAATTGTGTTGTCTCCCTCGTTTATTGTATAATTACCTGTTCCAGAAATTTTAGCTTTGCTATCTTCTGCATTTGCTTTTACAGTTAAAGATTTTAAATCTTCAAAATTATAACTATCTGCAAAAATAACAGTATAATCTTCTACATCTCTGTTAAATCCATCTTTTTCTGTTTTTGTTTGTTTTAATTGCAAATCTATTACTCCATCATTTACAACTAAAGAACTTAAATGATTATTTTGAGATTTAGTTTGCTTTGGTTGTTCAGGCTCTTGTGTTTGAGGATTGTCTTGAGGTATTACTTCATTTTTTACCTCTGGATTTGGTGTTTGAGACTCTCCACCTGGATTAGATGGATTTTGACTTTCTGGAGGTTGCTCAACTTCTTTTTCTTTAACAGTTATAACACAGCTTTTGCTTATATCTATGTTTTCATCTGTATCATAGTCTGTTATATCACCAGTTAAAGTAAATGTATATGTTCCAGCATTAGTTGGAGTAAAAGTAATACTCTTAGATGCTGATGCACTTCCGCATCGTTGTTGTGTTACCAACTAATGACTCTGAACTACCATTTCCTGATAAAGTTAAACTCCAGCTTCCTGCTGTAACTGATGCTGTAATTGTAACAGTATTTCCTACTTCTACTGTTTTGCTTTCAGTTAAAGACACAGAATAATTAGCATATACCTTACTAATATTCATCATAGAAAATAATAATATGAAAGTTAATAAAATTGATATTATTTTTCTTTTCACTTTTTTCCTCCTTAAATTTTAATGTCTGAAACCTTTAGTAAGTATTTTTGTATTTTTAATAAATCTGCTGAATTTATTTTTCCATCTCCTGTAACATCACTTGCCTCAAAGTAAGGTGTATTTGTAATGTCATTTACTTTTAATAAGTGTTTTTGTATTTTTAATAAATCTGCTGAATTTATTTTTCCATCTCCACTTGAATCACCCATTTTAATTACAGTATATGATTTAGATTCAATTTCTATTTTGTACCCTGTTCCAATTGTTCCACTTGAAACCTCAGTTCCATCTGGCTTAGTTATCTTTGCATTGCTATATTTTTCTTTTAATGTTTCAACTGTTACATCTGGTTCGACTAAAACTTTGCTTTTATCATCATCTTTTTTCACATTAGTTAATATATCTGTTTGAACTCCACTAGGAACATTTCCATCTTTATCTCTTAGGTAAGATCTAGCTACATATCCAACAGCTCCTGAAGATGTAGTAACTTTGTCCCAGTAATATCCATTAACTAAAGAATTTCCTATTTCTGTTCTAGTAACTTTGCTACCATCTGCTAAAAGTCTAATTGCAGTTCCGTTTGGCTCAGAACGTAAGTATAATCCACCTTCTGCTCTTATTGTAAATACATTGCTTGACTCAGTTTCTAATTGAAGGTAATCTCTCATTACAAAACCTTGTTTTCCATCTGAAAGTTTTACTCTATCCCATACTTTTCCATCAAATGTGTATCTTCCAGAATTATCTATCCTTGTTACAGATTGACCATTTGCTATATTGGTAATCGTTTTTTGATTTGACTTAGGTCCTGCTTTAAGCTCAGCTCCATCTCCATTAATAATAACACTTTCATCACAGTTAGTAACATCATTAACTTCTTCTAAATAGTTTGAGTTAAAATAAACATATCCTTCAGTTCCATTTTCTAAAATAATTTTATGCCATCCATCTCCAAATCTTTCAACTGAAAGTACATTTATATTGCTATCTTTTAGTGTAGTTACTTGTTTGCTTGATGTTGACCTTGATTCTCTAACTATAATGTCACTATGTCCTGCCTTTACTCTAATATTAATAGGTCCTAATTCTGACATTGTATCAGGAGATGCTGAATTCTTTTGTGGCATATTTAAGAATACAGGAATAACAAATGTTAAAGCTTGATTTAATATTCCGGAATCCTTAATCTTATTATACATTAATGTAGACTCTGACTTTGGAGCCTCTATGTTTTGCATATATTGATGATAAAGACCTTTGTAACTTTCTACATCAAATTTATTTAAGTAAATTGTATCTTGTTTTTGATTTATATAGTCTGCAAATAATACTTTAATACCACCTGAAATGCTTTTTTCAAGACTATCCCAATCATTTGCTTTAGCTTTAGCTAATGCATTGGCAATAATTTGTGATGTTCCATTTCCTGATGCTCCAATATTAAAAATATTGTAATAAAATTTGTCATCAGAACTCATTTTATATGTAGCTCCACCATTTATTCCTTGTTCTTGTATTATTCTTGCAACAACATAAAATGGATTTGCATTGTTTTCTTTAGAGGCTCTGTTTATTGCCTTTGCATTTTCCATTCCTTGATCATCTTTATCTAAAAAAGTTCCTTTAATTGCATTATATATGTTTTCATCTGTAGTTTCTACCCAACCAATTTGCAAAAATTGAAGAATGGTAGAACTATTTGGTTCCATCCAATTTCTTGGGTCCATATAATAACTAATAGCCGCTTCTGATGCGTGATACCAAGAACCATTATCATAAGCTTTAGTTCCACAAGAAGAACAAACCCACGCACCTGATTTTCCTTGTATTAGTGAATATGGACTAGAACCTGTAAAAGAGCTCTCTGCAACAAGAACTTGATTCCAATCTAATCCTGTTTCCATTATTACTATATTCCAGTTTGGATGAACTTTTTTTATGTTGTCAATTTTTTCCTTAAATCCTGGATATAAATTTGTATCTATGTTATTTCCATCATATGTATATCTATTTGATGTTGCATAAGTTTTATTTGTATTTATAAACATTCCAAATAAGCTAAATATTACCGTAAATAATATTAATATGCAAAATACTTTCTTTGGATTTTTTATTACTTTTAGTAACATTTTTTCCTCCGTTTTTTGTCGAAATTTTTCATATATTGTATTCTACCATTCTGCCTTTCTTTAGTCAAGTTGGAAATGATGGAAAAATAAGTATTTTGACATAATAATAATTTTATAAATAGTAATAAAAACAATAAATAAACGCCTTATTTATTTTGTAATAAGACGTTATTTTACATTTTTATTAAATTTTTTATTTTACTTTTCTTTTTAATTTCTCTTTTTTTCTGTTTCCTTTCTTTTTAAGATTAATAACAATAATAATTATTAAAGCAATAATTAATATGCCTAAAATAACTCCTGCAATAATCTTTTTTTGTTTCATTTCATATACATTGTTTGATATTTCAACTATTGGTTTTGCTTTTCTAGTTACTTTAATTGTGTAAACTGTTTCTTCTTTTATATTACTTCCATTAATAGTTTGATTTTCTCCGTCATCATCTTGATTAGAATTATCTTCTGAACCTTCAATTTCATTTTGATTTAAAGAGTTTTCTGTTCCATTTTGATTTGATAAAGTTATAGTAACAATATTTTCTCCTTCTTTAAGATTTTTTTCTCCTTCTGTCTCAATTATTATACCTTCCTTATCTACAGTAGCCAGTACACTTAAATCAGTTATATTATCCTCTACTGTTATTCTATAATCTAAAGTATCTTTATTAAATCCAATATCTAGATTTTCAAACTCATTTGCTTCATTTATAGTTTCAATTTCAAGTGACTCTAATCTTAAATCAGAACTTTTAATTTCTTCAACTTTATTAACCTTAATTGTGTATGTTCTAGCTTGCTCATTTTCAGCAATAACTTCAATGTTAATTATATTTTCTCCTCCAGATAAAGCAATTGTTCCTACACCATTAATTATTGCTTTTTCATCTTCCGCTTCAGCAGTTATCACAATTTCATTTTCTATAATGTTATCAATCGTATATTCATAAGTCTCTCTAAAAAATTCAGGACTTAAAGTTCCAACATTTACTTGCAAATTTTTTAAATAATTGTTGCTTGATTTAATCTGGCCGTCACTTGTAACAGATGGATTTTGTGAATAATTACTTGATGGATTATTTTTACTTCCTTGATTTGATTGTGGTTTTGTTGTACTTCCTTGGTTTGTCTGAGTGCTAGTTGTTCCTCCCTGATTTGTTTGTGGACTGGTTGTACTTCCTTGATTAGTTTGTGGACTAGTTGTTACTCCTTGGTTTGTTTGAGGATTAGTTGTACTCCCTTGATTTGTCTGTGGACTAGTTGTTTCTCCTTGATTTGTTTGAGGATTTGAAGAACTACCTTGACCACCTGTATTACTTGGTGGCACAGTTTTTTCAATTTCAGTAATTGTTCTTGTAATTGCTCCTAATGATACAATGTTATATTCATTATCTGTAAGCTCTATAGGAGTTGCTGTAACACTTGCTGGAAAGCCAGTAACTGTTGCAGTAAAAGTAACTGTATTTTTTTCAACCCAAACTTGACTGTTACTTAAACTAACATTATTCCCACTTAATTTAACATTTCCAGTAAGCCCATTTCCAGTTACAGTAAATGTAATTGTATCACCTTTATTAGCTTTTGAATTTCCTGTAAGATTAAAAGTGTAGTTTGCAGCTCTTGAAATATTTTCAGTAAGTTTTATTGTACATACAACTAAAGTAAGAGTCATAAGTATAATCAATATCTTTTTAATCAATCTTTTCATATTTCCACCTCGTACATAATATGGTCTTTTATTTTTAAATAATCATTAGCTTTTACAAATTTGTCATTTGTAACATCTGCTGCTTGTAAATATTCATCTACTAAATTAGTATTTGTTCCTATTATATAATCCTTAATTATTAAATAATCATTTGCTTTAACATATCCATCTCCATTTGCATCTCCACGTTTTACTATAATATATTCTTTACCATCAATATTTATTTTATATCCCGTTCCGGCTTCTTCTGTTTCAACTCCATTTTTGGTTACAACACCATCTAAGTCTTTTGCTTGTTTTTCAGGTGATATAACTAAATATTTTCTATCTTCCTGTGTAGTGTCATCTTCAATTATTTTGTTGTTTGATTCATTTAAGTTATTTCCTATGGTTTCATTTTCAATAGTGCTATTATCTTCAACTGTATCATTTGTTATATTCTCATCTGTAGAATTTTCTACTGTTGCATTTTCTTCCGTTTCATCATCTTCTGTTACATTTTTATCTGTTATATTTTCATCTATAAGATTTTCGTCTGTTCCATTCTCATCTATGATATTTTCTACTGTTTCATTGTCAAGTACAATATTTTGAAAATCAATTTCATTATTGTCCTCTATTTCATTTTGAATAATATTATTTTCTGTTGTTGTGTTTTTTTCTACTTCATTTTTATCTTCTATCTTATCTTTTAAATTATTTCTTGGTAAAAATCCTTGTCTTCCATCAGGAAGTATTACTCTGTCCCAGATAGTTCCTCCAAAATTATACCTTCCAGTATTGTCAATTCTATAAACTATACTACCTGTATTTAAATTTGTTATTTCAGTATGCTCAAATCCAGGTCCTGCTCTTAAAGTGTAATTATTGTTTAATATTTTTTCTTCATAACAATTTACAACATCTGCAACTTCTTCTAAATAATCAGTATTAAATTTCAAATATCCAACTGTTCCATTTTCTAATACAATTTTATGCCATCCATCATTAAATCTTTCTACAGAAAGTATAACTTCGCTACTACCTGAAATTCTTCCAAGTATAGAAGAATCTGTGCTTCTACCTGCTCTTACCATTATTCCAAAATGGCCTTCTTTTACCCTTATGTTTTTAGGAAAAACTTCTCCTGCTGTATCTGGCGAAGGACTTGCAGTCTCTGGCATATTTTTGTAAACCGGAATAATAAAAGCTAAATTAGTTGAAAGCAAATTAGCATTTTTCATTTTGTTATACATTGAAATAGCCTCGTTTTTTGGAGCTTCTATATTTTGCATATATTGATGTGAATATAGGCCAAGATATGATTCCACATCAAATTTGTTTAAATATAACGTGTTTTGTTTGTAGGAAACATAAGAAGATATTAAAAATGAAATTCCACCTTTCAAACAACTTTCTAAACTAGTCCATCCTTCACTCTTAGCTTTAGATAAAGCATTAGAATAAACTTCATATTCTGAATTTCCAGTTGCACCAATGTTAAATAAATTATAATAAATTTTACCATCAGTATCTTGCATTCTGTATGTCATACCACCAGAAGTTCCTTGCTCTTGTAATATCCTTGCAATTATAAAATAAGGACTAGCATTTTGTTCTTTACATACTCTATTTATAATAGTTGCCGTATCCATTGAATATAAAAAAGTACCATTTAGAGAAGAATATACATCTTGGTCTAAGGTTTCCATATAATCAATTTGTAAAAATTGAAATAAATATGGACTGTCTACTAACCAATTTCTTGAATCCATATAATACCTTATTGCCGACTCAGAAGCACACATCCAGTTACCAGTATCATAAACTCTTGAACCACAAATAGAGCAAATCCATCCTCCTGATTTCCCTTGGATTAGATTGCTTGGCGTGCCAAAATGACCAGTATATTCATTGTTAATTACATCATTCCAGTCTAAACCTGTTTCCATTATTATAAACTTCCAGTTTGGATGGTTAGCTTTAATAGCATCTATTCTTTCTTTGTATCCCGGATAGTCTAAATTATTTGAGTTATACTCATATCTAAAAGAATCAGCTTTTACAGACGTATTAAAAAACATTAAAAAAAATTCTAATGTCACAAAAAATATTATAGTTAAATTTATTACTTTACTTATCATATACTTATTCATAATTTTATTTTTTTACTTTTTTTGTTTTTTATACATAAATCTGGAATAAATAATATAAAATTTATGTTAACTTATAAGTTGTAAAAAATGGAAAAAAGATTTTTTGCCAAAAAAAAGATGAAGAATTTTTCATCTTCACCTTCCTTTGATTTATCTAAATCAACTTTAATTTACATTTTTTTTAGCTCACCTAAACATTTTTCGCAAACAATCTTTCCCTTGTATTCAACAACATTTTTAGAGCTTCCGCAAAAAGTACAATCTGGTTCGTACTTTTTAACAGATATGGTAGATCCTTCAACATGTATTTCTAGTGGATCATTTTCAGAAATATTTAATTTATTTCTAATTTCCATTGGAATAACAATTCTTCCTAATCCATCTATTTTTCTTATAACGCCAGTAGTTTTCATTTTAGTCCCTCCTCTACAATTATTTTAAGTCCACACATATTATAGCATAAATAAAATACCAAATCAAGGAAAATTATAAAATTTGTCGAAAAATATTTTATTTTAATTAAATAGTTGAGTTTACGAGTTTTTTATATTATCTAAAACATCTTTTGTCGTTTTAGATTTGTCAAATTTATTAATTAAAAAAATAGATATTCCTACTATAGCAAATGTTACAATGTAAACTATAATGCTCACCTTCCAGTTTCCAGCAATTAAATTATCACCTGCTAATGTAGACGAAATAATAGAAGGAACCCTTGCAATAGTTGAAATAATTATAAACCTTAATGGTTTTATTGGTAAAAGAGCAGCTATATATACTAATAAATCTTTTGGAGTTCCTGGAATTAAGAATAATAGAAACATTATCATCTCTACTTTTTGTGAATTCTTAAATAATGCACTATTTTCTATCTTATCAATTTTTTCCTTTGAGCAAAATGCATAAACAAATTTTCTACCTAATTTTCCAACTAAAATCATTATCATAGAAGTAATTAATGCAGAAGAAATTGCTATAAAGAAAAAACCTCCAACAGATCCATAACAAGCACCAGCTAAAATTTCAATTGGTTCACCTGGAATTATAACTAAGAAAATCTGTGCTATTTGAAGTCCAAATAATACAGCAAAGCCTAAAAATCCTAAACTATTAATTTTATCTTTAAATTGTTGCTGTCCCTCAGGTGTAGATAATTCTTTTACAACCGGTAGTATATATATTAAAGCAAGTATTATTATGGCTATTACAAAAATCATTAAAACAAATTTTAATATTTTACTTTTTTTCATTTTTTTATTTTTTTCCTTTTTAATTTATTATTTTATTTTTTTGTTTATTTTTTTATTATATATTTTATTTAACTTTATAATCTCTTAAATATCCCTTATAAATTTCCTTTACTCCATCTATCTTTTGAAAATCTTCTGGTTTTACTATTTCAGGAAGTGACACCTTGATATTACTTTTTTGTAAAATATATTTTATAAACTCGGCACAATAAAATCTATATTTTCTTGTAATTTTTTTATTAAACATTACCGCACATAACCCAATAAAATTGAATTTATATTTTTTCTTTTCAGCATACATTTTTAAAATATTTTCTTTTAATAATTTATAATTTTCATCAGTTATCTTATAAGAATAAATTATACATTTTGTATTATAAAATCTTTTGAATGTTCCCTTATTAGGGTATTCTTGAATTAATCCAGCCCATAATGGATTATATGCATTTTTTCTGCCAAAACTGTACATATTATTTAATTCTTTATCTAAAGAAATAGATACATGAGAATACTCATTTTTTGTGTATTCTCTTACTCTTTTAGATAACCACGTGCCGGTAAATGTTAATATAAAGTATATATTTTTCATTATTTCTTCCTTTTATTATTTTATATACAAAATAATAACATATTTTTCTACTTTTATCAATTATATTTATTTTAAATATGAATAATATTGTTAATTTATAAATTTATTTTTGCATTAATAATTTAGTCAAGTTGCTAATTGCAAAAACCACTAAACAAATAATGTTTAGTGGTCTTGCACATATAAGAAATTTCTTATTGTTGTTCAGGCAATCTTATTCTATTCCCATTGCCTGAAGCCATGGAATATACTGCTCCATAAGAGCTGAGTATAACTCGTCATCACTCATTTTTGAGATTTCTGATACCTTTATGAATGAAGTATTATCAACATTCCGTCCAGATAAGTCATCAAGTTTCTTTAGGTATCTAAAGTCTTCATCTCCTATCCCAAAAATGGAATAGAAGTTCCTGTAATTTGCTGACTTTCTAAATGCCTCATCTGCCATAGATTTGTCATTATTCTCACCATCTGTGATAACAATGCAAAATGCAGGTAAATTAGAGCCATCATCATAGTCTCTAATTGTTTGTTCCACAAAAGGCGCATAATTAGTGCCTCCCATTGGGCATTCACCGATAACCTTTTTAACATAGTTTTGATAGTTTTTTAAGGTCATTCCAGGATATTTTTTGCAATTCCCATTGAAAACATAAACATCCAATACTTGATTATCATCAAATCTGTACGCTACCGGAAACAAACGATTCAATGTCTCTTGTACTTCGTTATACTCATACCGCAGTTGCATAGAACCTGAGCCGTCTATAATGGCTGCTACCCTCGCTTGATGCTTTGTTAAATTTACCTTTGTCTTCTTTTCCAGATTTACAAAGCACCTATCAAGGTTTTCCACATGTTTTTCCAGAGATACACCTATCCGCTCTGTTGAATCCTTTGTTTGCTTGGAACCAAAATTAAAAAAACTCATAATGCTACCTCCATAGCTTTTTTATTTTGCAATAACTTGCAATATTTTAAGTATATCATACATTAAGCATATAAGTCAACATAATTTATTCTTTATATTTTCTAATTTCTTCATAAATTTCATTCCAATTATTAACTCTTGTTATTTCTGTATCATCTATATCCGCATTCATTTTTGTTGTCATTAAAATTGATTTTATTCCATTGTCAGTTAATTCTCTACAAGTTTCATAACTATCTTCTATACATAAATCCATCTGATTTTCTTTGAAAAATTTTAACTTATCGCTAATATGTAAATTCAAGCTATCATACGGGATATCAAAATCTTGTAGACTTTTCTTTGTAATTTCTTCAGTATCACAGTTTTTAATATTCATTAATCTTGCTGTTACAAAATATATTATATCTCCTTCTTCTTTTAATTTTTTTATTATCTTATCTGCATTTGGGAGCATTGTACATTCCTCTAGTACATTTTTATAATATTTATCAAAAAAATCAAATTTAGTTTTATCATCCCAACCATACAAAGCTTTTAAATAATATCTATTTTTTATTAGTCCAAAACTATCTCTATTAGTTGGTATTCCTGATATTTCTTCTTCAAATTTATCTGCATATTTTAACATTGATTTTACTGTTAGAAATGTTGTATCATCAATATCTATTCCTATTTTCATTTTTATCTCCATTTCTTACCATTAATATATTTTGTTAGTGCCATTATAAACGCATATTTTGTAAAATCTATTTTTGAAATTTCATTATGTGTTAAAATTTTTCCTGTTTTATTTCCATTTATATCAACTAACTCATATTCTTCCACTATATAAACTTTCCCTAACTATAATTTAATAACATCTAAATCATCTGGTACATATATATTTCCATTAAAGTATTGTTTTGCCTCTTCCGTGTATAACCTTTTTCTGTTTTTCAAATCATTATCGCTTGCATGATATAATACTAAGTTTTTGACATTTAAACTTGTGGCAATTTCTGATGCTGTTTTAACTGTAGAATGCATTTTTTCATATGTTTTAAATATATCTGCTTCTGAGTCCATACACATTGCCTCATGTAATAACCAATCTGTATTTTCTACCTCATCTCGTAATTTTTCATCAAATGTTTCATCACCTAAAAATACAAGCGTCTTTCCGTTTTCTAAGATTGTTTTAAAACCAAATTGTCTATCTTTTTTTGCTTGAACATCTAGAAATTTAACATTATAGTTTAGTATTTTTACATTTTCTTTATCTTCTACTATGTTGAATATAATTCTGCTATCTATAAGTTTAGTAAATTTTTATGGTAATACTTCAAACATTATTTTTCTAATTGTACTTTCTAATTCTTTATGCATATAAATATTAAGGTTTCCATCATAATTATTACTGTCAAAAAATTTTTGTGCATATCTTATAATCCAAAACATCCCTAATATATGATCTGTATGCTTATGAGATAAAACAATATTATGTATTTTTCTAAAATCTATCTTTGCATCTCTTAATTGTTTTATTATTTGTAATCCTCCACCTGTATCTACTAATATATGTTCTCC
>CANQYG010000035.1 GCA_947628015.1 uncultured Clostridia bacterium | reverse complement strand
AGTTTTAAAAGGTGCTGAAATAGTTATAAATGAAGGTTTTGCAAACATAATTTTATTAGGAAATGAAACAGATATAATTAATAAAGCAAATGAAAATAATATTGATTTAAAAAATATTCAAATTATTGACCCACAAAATTCTGAAAAATTAGATTATTATACAGAAACATTATATGAACTTAGAAAAGAAAAAGGTTTAAGCTATGAAGAAGCTAGAAAGCTATTATTGGAAAATACAAGATATTTTGGAACAATGATGGTAAAAGTAGGGGATGCTGATGGACTAGTATCAGGTGCTAGTCATCCAACATCAGACACATTAAGACCTGCTCTTCAAATTATTAAAGGAGCGAAAGGTGTAAAAACAGTATCAGCTTTCTTTATAATGGTTTTAAATGATAAAGAATTTGGAGAAGATGGAGTAATGATTTTTGCTGATTGTGGAATGAACGAAAATCCTGATAGTGAAGCGTTATCAGATATTGCAATATCTTCAAGTAAATCTTTTAATGAATTAGTAAGTAGCCAAGCAGTACCAAAAGTTGCAATGCTTTCATATTCTACAAAAGGTAGTGCTAAATCTGAGCTTACAGAAAAAGTTGTTTCAGCTACAAATCTAGTAAAAGAAAAATGTCCAGATTTACTAGTTGATGGCGAGATGCAATTAGATTCAGCAATAGTGCCAGAAGTTGCAAAACTTAAAGCACCAGAAAGTAAAATTTCAGGAAATGCAAATATTCTTATATTTCCAGACTTAAATTCAGGAAATATTGGATATAAACTTACTCAAAGGTTTGCTCACGCACAAGCCTATGGTCCACTATGTCAAGGATTAGATAAACCAGTAAATGATTTATCTAGAGGTTGCTCAAGTGAAGATGTTGCAGGTATCGTTGCAATTACAGCTGTACAAGCTAAAAAATAATTAATATGTTAAAATAATCTATTAAAAATAGATTTTATAATAATACATAAAAATTTAAGGAGGAAATTTTATGAAAATTTTAGTATTAAACTCAGGAAGCTCATCTTTAAAATATCAAGTAATTGATATGGAAAATGAAGAAGTATTAGCTTCAGGATATTACGAAAGAATAGGAAGTGATAAATCATTTTTAACTCATAAAGTTAATGGTGAGAAAATTAAATTAGAAAATCCAGTAAATGACCACTCTGAAGCTTTAAAATTTGTTATGGATCAATTAATGGATGAAAAATATGGAGTAATAAAAAGTCTAGATGAAATTGACAGCATTGGTCATAGAATAGTTCATGGTGGTGAAAAATTTAGTTCATCAGTATTAATTGATGACGAAGTTTTAAATGCAATCGAAGAATGTAGTAGTTTAGCTCCACTTCATAATCCAGCTGGGGTTTTAGGAATAAAAGCTTGTATGAAGGAAATGCCAGAAAAGAAAAATGTAGCTGTTTTTGATACAGCATTTCATCAAACAATATCTAAGGAAAAATATATATATCCAATTCCTTACGAATATTATGAAAAGTATGGAGTTAGAAAATATGGATTCCACGGAACATCTCATATGTTTGTATCAAGAAGAATAGCAGAAATTTTAGGAAAACCAGTTGAAGATTTAAAAATTATTAACTGCCATATAGGCCAAGGAGCAAGTATTTGCGCAATTAAAAATGGAAAATCAGTAGAAACATCAATGGGACTTACTCCAGTTGCAGGAATTCCTATGGGTTCACGTAGTGGTGATTTAGACCCATCAATCGTTACATTTATAATGAAGAAAGAAAATATGACTCCAGATGAAGCAGATACAATGCTTAATAAAAAATCAGGATTATTTGGAATATCAGGTGTTTCAGCAGATAATAGAGATATAGAAGAAGCAGTAAGCAATGGCAATGAAAGAGCAAAACTTGCATTAGATAACTATCATTATTTAATAGCATCATATATCGCAAGATGCGCAGTAACAATGAACGGTGTTGACGTTATAACATTTACAGCAGGTGTTGGAGAAAGAGGACGTGAATCAAGAGAAGAAATTTGCAAACAACTAGAATTTATGGGAGTAAAACTAGATGAGCAAAGAAATAAAGATGCTTTTGCAGTAGAAGCAAAAATATCAAGTGATGATTCAAAAGTATTAGTTTATGTTGTTCCAACAAACGAAGAATTAATGATTGCTAGAGAAACAAAAAGAATTTGCCAAGAAAATTAATTTAGAAAGGATAAAAATTAATGAAAATTTTTGTTGTAAATTGTGGTAGCTCATCTTTAAAATATCAATTAATTGATATGGACGGAGAAAAAGTAATTTCAAAAGGAACTTATGAGAGAATAGGGGAGAAATCTTCATTAACACATAAGATAAATGGAGAAAAATATGTTTTAGAACATCCAGTTACAAATCATAAAGACGCATTAGACTTTGTAATAAAACAACTTTTAAATAAAGATTATCCATCAATTCAAAGTTTGGATGAAATTAGTGCAGTTGGTCATAGAATTGGACATGGAGGAGAGTATTTTAATGAATCTTGCATAATTGATGAAGATGTTATTAAAAAAATAGATGCTTGTAGTAGCTTAGCTCCACTTCATAATCCAGCAGCAATAACTGGAATAAGAGCATTACAAGAACTTTTACCAGGAAAACCAATGACAGCAACATTTGACTCAGCATTTCATCAAACAATTCCAGAAGAAAGATATATATATCCAATTCCTTATAAATATTATGAAAAATATGGAGTTAGAAAATATGGTTTCCATGGAACATCACATCTATATGTATCACAAAGAATAGCAGAACTTATGAATAAACCAGTAGAATACTTAAAAATAGTAAATTGCCATTTAGGCCAAGGAGCAAGTATTTGTGCAATAAAGGGAGGAAAATCAGTAGAAACATCAATGGGACTTACTCCAACAGCAGGAATTCCAATGTGCGCACGTTCAGGTGATTTAGATCCATCAATACCAGGATTTTTAATGAAAAAAGAAAGTTTAACACCAGATGATGTAGATAGTATATTAAATAAAGAATCAGGAATTTATGGAATTAGTGGTGTTTCTAAAGATGTTAGAGATATAGAAGAGGCATATAATCAAGGAAATGAAAGAGCAAAACTTGCATTAGACCATTATAAATACGCAATAGCTTGTTTTATTGCAAAATATGCTGTACCAATGCAAGGAATAGATGTAATTACATTTACAGCAGGTGTTGGAGAAAATCAATCAGGAATAAGAAAAGGTATATGCGATTACTTAGCATATATGGGTGTTGAAATAGATGATGAAAAAAATGCTTTAAAAGGTGAAGAAGTAAAAATTTCAACAGAAAATTCAAAAATACCAGTATGGGTTGTTCCAACAAATGAAGAAATAATGATTGCAAGAGATACATTAAGACTTATAACTAGTAAAAACTAGATAATAAAAGTAAAAAAGGAATGAAAAATGAATAAAAAAGTTAATAAAAGCATTAATAAAAATATTAATAAAAATAATTTAAAAGAAATATATAATAAAGTAAATCATAGTAAATATAGCCAAATAGTTGATATATCAGGAAAAGTAGAAGTAAAATCTAATGTGATACATTTTATAAATAACTATAAGTACATTCTAATTGCTATATTATTGATTATATTAATACTATTAATATATACGTTTAAAAGTAATCCAATAGTAATTTTATACTGTTTAATATTTATGATTGCTTTATTTTTGCTAGCTATGTACTCATCAACATATAAAATACGATTAGATGAAAATAGCTTAAATATTAATATAAACTTTCAAAATACTACAATAGATACAAATAGCCTAGCAACTGTATATTTGTCAAAAGAAAAAATGCATTTATTTTTCATTCCAATTTATAATTATTTATTAAATATCGTGTATATGAAAGATGATACACCAATTATAATGTCATTTCCAACAGTTATGATAGATAGGAAGGCATTAGTTAAATTATTTTCTATTGTAAAAACAGAAAAAATAGAAAAGGAAGAAAGAAAAAAATAAAATTTTTATCATATAACTTGTCATATTTGTCTAACTCTCAGAATATAATTAAATAAAGCAAAATGGAAGGCAAATAGGGAGGAGTTTATGATTTCAGAAGAATATTCAAAAAATCAGTTAAAAAATGATACAATCCAAAATCTAATTTTAGAAAATAGAAAAAAGCTTTCGATTTCAGGAGTATTAGATGTTTTAAGCTTTGATGATCAAATAGTAATATTAGAAACAGAGCTTGGAATGCTTACAGTAAAAGGGGAAGACTTGAGAATAAATAAATTGAGCATAGATACCACAGAAGTTGTCATAGAAGGAACTATAAATAATTTGAACTATAGTGAAAAACAAGATAAGAAAACAGCCGGTAGTTTTATTGGAAAAATATTTAAGTAATCTCTAAATAAGACTATACAAGGAGAGTTTAATGATTAATAATCAATTAACACAGTTTTTCTTATATGTAGTTTCTGGAATGGCAATAAGTATATTTTTTGATATATTTAGAGTTCTAAGAAAATCTATTAAAACTCCTAATATTGTAACATATATTGAAGATACAATCTTTTGGATAGTAGTTGGATTCTTTTTAATTTGGGAAATATTTACTATAAGTTATGGAGAATTAAGAGGCTATATATTTATTGGCATAATATTAGGAATAATTCTGTATTTGGTAACTATAAGTAAATATTTTATTAATGTGAATGTAAAAATATTAAATTTTTTCAAAAAAATAATCATGAAAATAAAAAATGTAGTAGTAAATATTTCAAGTCATGTATTAAAAATTGCAAGACCAATAATGATTTTGATAAGAAAGCCTGTATGTTTTTTATTTGTAAATTTTAATAAATTATCTCATAATATACACCTAAAAAATAGAAAAAAGAATAAAAAGCATAACTAATTTAATATGTAAAAAAAGAAGGATTTTGTATTTTTATGTAGAAAAATATATTAGGATAAATATATTTTTCTTATTATGTTATTTTTTAGGAGATAAAATGAAAATCAATATTACAAGAATATTTTTTATTGCATTTGCAATATATGTAGTATATACATTTGTTTCTCAGCAAAAATTATTAAATGCTTATGCAAAAGAAGATAAAGATTATAGAAAGCAAATAGAACAAGCTAATGAAATGAAAGAAGAATTGTCAGAAACATTGCAAAGCTTAAATTCTACAGAATATATAGAGCAAATAGCTAGAGATAAATTAGATATGTATTTACCTAATGAAAAAGTTTATATAGATATAACAAAATAAAAAAGTAGTATTAAAAGATGTACTGCTTTTTTTATTGCAATATGTAGCTTTTATTGATATAATTTCAAATATTAAAATTATTTTTAGGAGATAAATTCAATGAAAGAAGAAAGAATAGCACATCTTGATTCAACAGTTTGTTACCTAAAAAAAGATAATAAGGTTTTAATGATAAAATTTTCTAAAAAGTGGGGAAATGTATATGCACCACCAGGAGGAAAATTTGAAAAAGGAGAATCTCCTGTAGATTGTATATTAAGAGAATTTAAAGAAGAAACAGGTTTAACTTTGGTAAATCCTAAATTACAAGGAATATCTTATTGGCAAAATAAGACAGAAGGAATAATTTTTGTTTATATTGCAGAAGATTATCAAGGAAATTTACTTATAAATTCTGATGAAGGTAACTTAGAATGGATTAATTTAAAAGATTTATTATCTATAAAACAATTTGAACAAAATGAAAAATTTACACAATATTTATTTAAAGATAACTTGTTTGAGGGAAAATTTTTATTAGATGATAATTGTAAAGTACTTGATTATAAAATAAGAAATATATAGTTAGGAGTATTTATGAAGGTATTAAGTTTAACAGAACCTTATGCAACATTAATAAAAGAGGGAAAGAAAAAAGTTGAAACTAGGAGTTGGAAAACTTCTTATAGAGGAGAGTTATATATTCATGCAAGTTCAACTAAAATTCCTAAGACATCAAAAGAAAATGCAGAATTAATGAACCTAGTGACGGAAAACAACTTAAATTATGGTTATATAATATGCAAATGTAATTTAGTTGATTGTTTAAAAATGACACAAGAATATGTAGAAAATATTAAAAAAAATAATTATCAAGAATATGTTTGTGGAGAATATAAAGAAGGAAGATATGCATGGATATTAGAAAATATTGAGATGCTTGACAATCCAATTAAAGCAAAAGGACATTTAAGTATATGGAATTATGAAATAAATACATAAAATTAATGACATTGATAAATAAAAATATACTTATATGGCTCACAGGAAAAATGGAATATAAAAAAGGAGAATTCTAATGAAAATAACAATAGAAATGTCAAGTTCTATAAATGGATTAATTGCAGATAAAAATGGAAATGAAGATTTTTTATCTGATAGAAATTATGAAATAATGCTTGATTTACTAAAAGATTATGATTGTTTAGTATGGGGAAATACAACGTTTAAGAACGTTATATCTTGGGGAGAAGAATATATTAATAACTTAAAAGATAGGATTTTAATCATTTTTTCTAAACATCAAAAAGAATGTAATTATAATAATGTAATCTATTGTAACTCTTTGGAAATGTTTAAAACAATTTGTAGTGAAAAGAAATTATATAAAATATTTATTTCCGGTGGAGCTCATATAAATACATTGTTTATGAAAAATAATTTAGTTGATAATGTTATCATAAACTATAATCCTTATGTATTAAGTAAAGGCATTAATTTATTTGAAGGAGAAGAATTTGAAAGAAAATTAACTTTAGAGAAAGTTATTCAAGAAAAAGAAGATATAATTCAAGCTTGGTATAAAGTTAATAAATAATAATTAAAAGGAGAAAAATATGAGAGAATTAAAAATTAATGGTATCTATAAGCATTTTAAAGGAGATTATTATTTAGTCGTTGATGTTGCAAATCATTCTGAAACTAAGGAAAAGTATGTCGTATATAGACGACTATATGGAGATGGCAGCCTATGGATTAGACCAATAGATATGTTTTTAAGTGAAGTAGACCATGAAAAATATCCAAAAGCAAATCAAAAATATAGATTTGAATTACAAGATATAAAAAGTGTAAAAGATAAACAATTATGAACTGCAGTTTCCAGTAAAACCTCAAGATGTATTGCTGGTAGATAATTGCCATTACTTAGCAAATCGCATAATAGTTTTTATTACTCCCGATTATGCAGAAGTTGGCTATCAAGGACATGATGATGAAACTTATGAAGATGGAAAGGAAATCCACAGCATACATGAATATAGTGGTGTAAAAGATTCCTATCAAATAGTAAAACTTGTAGAGCAGAAAGAAGTAATAATTGATATTTAAACTAAAAAGAGGTTCATTAGGAGCCTCTTTAAATTTTCTTGAAACTTTACATTACTATTATTTTCCAAAAGTGTTGACAAAATTTTACTTGTTTGATAGAATAATTAAAATATTAATTCTTTAAGATTAAATCTTTTACTTATTCCCATATATTAAAAAGTTAATATAATAAATATATAAAATGAAAGGAAGAATTATATGAATTACGAAGATTATACTTTAGTTGAATTAAGGCAATTAGCTAAGCAAAAAGGGGAAAAAAATGTCTCAAAATTAAAGAGGGAAGAGCTATATAAGATTTTAGAATCTAAAAATGATGATGTTCTAGAAGTAGAAAAAGAAAATTTATCAGAAAACAAAATAGATGTTCAAGATTCAAAACAAGACTTATCAAATGAAGAAGATGCAATCGAAACAAGAATGGAAGAAGGATATACTTTAACTTCAAATGATAGAATTGCAGAAGGAATATTAGAAATTTTGCCAGATGGCTATGGATTTTTAAGAGGAGAAAATTATTTATCTACTCCAAAAGATATATATATTTCTCCAGTTCAAATTAGAAGATTTAAGCTAGATAATGGAGATAAGATAAAAGGAATTGCTAGGAATCCAAAAGAAGGAGAAAAATTTCCAGCACTTATATATGTAGGTGAAGTAAATGGAGAAGCACCAGAATTAGCATATAGACGTAAAAAATTTGATGACTTAACACCAATATATCCAAACGAAAAAATACAAATGGAAACAACATCAAATGAATATGCAATGAGAATAATTGACTTAATATGTCCAATAGGAAAAGGACAAAGAGGAATGATAGTTGCTCAACCTAAAGTTGGAAAAACTACACTTTTGAAAAAAATTGCAAATAGTATATCAACTAATAATCCTGAAGTTGAATTAATCGTATTATTAATAGATGAAAGACCAGAAGAAGTAACAGATATGAGAAGATCAATAAAAGGAGAAGTAATATATTCTACATTTGATGAATTACCAGAGCATCACGTAAAAGTTGCAGAAATGGTATTAGAAAGAGCAAAAAGATTAATTGAGCATAATAAAGATGTAGTTATATTATTAGATAGTATAACAAGACTTGCAAGAGCATATAATTTGACAATACCAGCATCTGGAAGAACTTTATCAGGAGGATTGGATCCAGCAGCACTACATAAACCAAAGAAATTCTTTGGAGCAGCTAGAAATATAGAAAATGGAGGCTCTTTAACAATATTAGCGACAGCATTAGTGGAAACAGGAAGTAGAATGGATGATGTAATATTTGAAGAATTCAAAGGTACAGGAAATATGGAAGTAGTACTTGATAGAAGTTTGTCAGAAAAAAGAATATTCCCAGCAATTGATATAAATAAATCAGGAACAAGGAGAGAGGACTTACTACTATCAAAAGAAGAATTAGAAACAGTTTATGCATTAAGAAAAGCAATGTCTTCAAAACCACAAGTAGAAATTACTGAAGAAGTAATAAATCAAATGGTTTTAACTAAAAATAATAAAGAATTAATTAGTAAATTAAATGATAAATTGAAGAAAATATAATTTTAAATATGATAAGTAAAAGGAATGATTATAATAAAATAAATATATATAATCATTTCTTTTACTATTTATTAAGAAATAATATTTATTATAGTATAGGTGGTAGGAGTAGATGACATCTATCTAGATAAAATATATTAATGTTAAGTTGCGTGAAATCAAAGTATTGGTACACTTTATATTGATAAAGTTGCGTAAAATTTTTATATTTTATTAATTATAGTTGGTTATACCAATTATTTTTTTTGTTTTGTTATATACATTTTTTTATGGGAAAGGAGGAAATATGCAAGAAGAATTGATTTATACTGGTTATAGGAAATTTATAAGTAAGAAAAATGTTGATTGTTATGTTATTGATTTTATAACCAAACCTAAAAAACGAGAGGATAAAGAAATAGTATATGTTACACCTGTTTCTGTTTTTGCAACTAAAGAAGAATATGAAAAATTTACTGCAAGTAATAAATTACTTTCTATTGTCAAAGTTAATTTCGAAATAGTTGGAAATACTGTTCGTTATCATCTTATTTAATTATATTAGTTGAAATTATTTACAAAAGATAAATTTATTAATATACAAATGATAAATTTAAGAATATACAAAGGAAGGGGGGATATTATGGAAGGAGCACCTAATATAACAGAAGTTGTAGCACCTTTAAAAGAGGCTTTAGTTGCTAGTATTACTCCAACTCAGTTAGTAGCAATTTTAGCTGGAATTATAGGTGTTGGTATGACCTTCGTGTTAATGTGGTTTGGAGTTAGAAAACTTATTTCAATCTTCAAAACTGCGGTAACAAAAGGAAAAATATCAGCCTAGTTTATTATGAAGGGGGCATTTTGCTCCCTTTTATTAAAATAAAAAAACATAGATAAATTTTTTTATTAGTTGTTTTTGCGTAGGGAACATGAAGGGTAGCAAAAACAATGGTAAAATTTGAAAAATTTTAAATAAAAAAATTGATCTTAGTTCCCTGATTTTTTTATAGGAGTTAATTTATGGATTTAAGTTTATTAGATGGAAGTTTTAATGTTTTCAATGTTTTTAGAGTCATGAATTATAGGCGTAAATTTAGGAAATCCAATCCTACTTATTTCAATCCAGAAGGATTACTTGTCTTTTGTGGTTCTCAAGGAAGTGGAAAGACTTTATCTGCTGTTCAGTATGTAAAGAAGATTTGTGAATTGTATCCTAAATGTATCCTTTGCACTAATACTAAAATTTTAGGGTTGCCAGAATATACAAAGGTTATTGAATATGAAGGAATAGAAAGTTTGACAAAAATAGAGAATGGAAAAGAAGGTGTATTATATTTTATTGATGAGATCCATCTGGAGTTTAATTCTTTAGAAAGTAAAAATGTTCCTATTGAAGTAATGATTGAAGTTTCTCAGCAAAGGAAACAGCGTAAACATATTGTTGGCACAAGTCAGGTATATATGAGAATGGCTAAGCCCTTTAGAGAGCAAATAAAAAATGTTGTAATTTGTAAAAATTTTTTTAAGTCTATTCAATTTAATAGATTAATTGACGGGGATAGTGCTATTGAAAAAAATGGTAAACTTGTTTTTGATACTGTAAAATATTCTGTTTGGTTTCATACTCCAGAACTTTATAGTTCGTATGATACTTATGCAAAAATGAAGAGATACAGGAAAGAGTGGCAAGGTGTATCACGTCAAGATATTTATAATTTACAGAAAGGAGAAATTCAAAAATGATTTTTAATTATCAAGATATTGTTTCATTAATTGTTCAAGTTGTTAAAAATGCTTTGCCTTTGGGTGTAATTTTTTATTTAGCTGAAATGCTTGTTAGTATGTTTCTTCGCTTTGCTTTTCCTAAGAGGTATATGAAGGGAGAGTAAATTTATGGAAGAAAATATTTTAAATAATAATTTTGTTTCTGAAAGTTTGACAAGCTCTGATATAGAGCCTTTTGCTTATGATTATGATTATAGAAGTTATTGTCAAACTATGATAAATAATCAAAGTAAAATAATTGATAATCAAGATTTAATTTTTAATATGATCAATCAATTTAATACTTTTATGGTTTTCTTTTTAGCTATAATTTTTGTTTATCAATTATTTAGAAATTTTATAAAAAGATAAGGGGGAATGTATGAATAGTTTTAATAAAAAGTTATGTGCTTTATTGTTATTTAATTTATTTCTTATATTCTCTTTTTGTTGTTCTTCTTTTGGAGCTGATGGTGCTCCAGTTTTAGATGATTTGTCAAAATACACTATTAATTGCTCTATACAGCCCGTTCAAGATTTAATTTCTACTTGTGAGAATATGCAAGAGGTAAAAAGTGGAGATTATTATTATTTTATAGGATGTTATGGTTATAAAAATGCTAGTTATGATTATGGTTATTTTTTAGTAAAAAAAAGTTTTTTAAAAAATGTTTGTTTTAAGCCAGTTAATAATACAATAGCTGATGGCGTTTATCGTTTTGCTCTTGCTTGTTATGTCAATGGCTCTTGGTCTGGTAATTATAATGACCTTGCTTATTGGTTTACAAAATTAAAAAATGATAAAACGTTCATTGTTAGTGATAACGTTGTTTTTGACCGTTATGCTGACTGGAGTGATAGGAGAGATGATTTAATATATTTTATAACTTATTGTACTTGGTTTCCAGCTGTTAATGATGGTACTTTTTACGTCCCATTTGCTAGTAATTATCCTTATTTAATACAAGCCTCTACTTCTCATTATAGCGATAATATTAATATTGTTACTGCTCGTGAAAGTCAGCCTTATTTGTCAAATTCAGCTGACCAATTAAGCCTTATGGATACTGATGCCTTTGCAATTTGTAAAGGTAATGTTGAAAGTGCTGGTATTTCTTTTGACGTTATAGATAGTTCTAATGATGAAGTTGTTTTAACATTAAATTTAAAAAGAGATTATCAAGATTATGTTCGTAGGATTAACTTAGATGACCCTTTTAGCTCTCTTGGTTATGTTGTGGCTTTGGAGAATTGTCCGGATTTTACTTTAAAAGCTAATACAACTTATGATTTTAGGGTTTCTTATTCTTATTTAAGTTCTACTATTTACCAACATAATTTTATTAATGTTATTAATGGTTATACTGGTGGAGGAAGTCCACCATCTTCTGGTGGTGGAGATGAAGGTGGTAATACTACTGGTGGTTCTACTGTTACACCTGAAGATGAAAGAAATCAGCAATTGCAAAATGCTATTGGAGAAAGTACGGATAAAATTGTTGAAAGTAATAAACAAACTCAAGAAAAAATAGAAGAGCAAACTAATGCAATTAAAGAGAATACAGATACAAATAAAAATATATTTGAAAAAATAGGGGATATATTGAGTTTTTTGAACCCTTTTTCTGATAATTTTTTTGGTAAAAAATTAGTTGATCTTATTATTAATGGCTTAAAATCTTTATTTGTTCCTGAGGAAGGCTTTTTTGATGAATATTTTAATTCAATTCGTGATTGGTTTAGCGATAGACTTGGTTTTTTATTTGCACCTTTCGATTTTATAATTGAATTGTTAAATAGGATAAGTAATATAAATTTTAGTGAACCTATTATAAATATTCCAGATATTAAAGATCCTTTTACAAATACTAATTTAATTAATAAACAAGCTTATAATTTGAATGATTTGAATAGTAATGAAGTATTTAATAATATTCATAATATCTATCTGGCTGGTGTTGATTTTATTATTTTAATTGGTTTGATTAATTTAGCTAGAAAGAAAATTGAGGAGGTGTTTGTAAATTGATTATTACATTAATTTTAAATGCTTTAAGAGGTTTGCTTTTTGGTGTTTTCAGTTGGATAAATATTCCGGGTTTGCCTGATGAGATTATGAACGGAGTAAATAACTTTTTAGATATTATTTTTGGAAATTTAAGTTTATTAGGTTTCTTTATTAGACCTGTTACTTTGTCAATTGTTATTCCTATTTTAATAATATTATTGAATTTTGAAGAAGTTTATAAGTTTGTTATGTGGATTTTGAAGAAAATACCGGTTCTAAATATAAAGTAAACAGCAACAAAAAATTTTTGACTTGTCAAAAATTTTGTTGCGTTGGTTTTGCTTGTTCGTCTTTCTAACAAGACGAACAAGTTGTAATATATTACATTTTAATTAAGGAGTTGTTTTAAAATGTTGTATGCTGATTTTAATTTTTTAGAAGATAATAATATTATTTATAGTGTAGATATGTTAAGGCTAAAAACTGATATTACTTATGAAAAATTTAGTTATATTATATATATGTTAAAGTCTTGTTATAATGACAGTATAAAGAAATATTATAATTCTTTTAATATTGGAGATTTTAAAGAGAATTATGTTTTTGAAGTTGGAGAAGGCTCTACTTATTGGCTTGGTTATATGCATAATGCACAAAGTTGTAAAAATGGGGCTGTTTCTAATTCTAATACAAAACATAATTTAACTATTGAGTTCAATCCTAATAAAGTAAAAATTAACGGTTTTTTAAAATTTCTTTTAAGTTTTATTCCTGCAAATTTGTGGGTTATAAAAAGTTGTGATTTTTCAATGGATTTAAAAATTAATATATTAGATTTATGTGGTTTTGATAAAAAGAGATATAAAGATTTAAGAATTTTTGACTGTGGTTATGATAATAAAACTTATTATTTAGGTCGTACTGACAATCGTATAAAGATATATAATAAAGCAATAGAGAGTAATTTGTCTTATAATCTTACACGTGTAGAAGTATCAAAAAAATTGGATTTAAGAGTTCCAGAAGTTAATATGTTTGATTTAAAGTTAAATCTTCCAGAAATTTATACTAATAATTATATTTTTAGTTTTAGTGATTATAAAGACTCTACTTTTTTAGCGGTTCTTTATGCCGTACAGAGTGGTTTTCCTTTAAATAATCTGACAAGGAGATATAAGGAAAAATTAAAAACTACTTTAACAGGTGGTTATAAAGTAGAATTGAATAAAAAATATTGTTTGAATGTTTTGCGTAAATGTATTTGGAGTATATTTGATTTTAATGGGGGTTATTAATATGGAATTAAATGATAGTGAAAAAGAAACAATTAAAAGAGCTTTAGATTTATATGAAGATATGATAAAATTTTCTTTGAGGAATAGGAAAGCAAAGAGGGGAAATCCTAAGGTTGT
>CANQYG010000034.1 GCA_947628015.1 uncultured Clostridia bacterium | reverse complement strand
AAAAATTAGATGGTAAAATCGGAATAGATGAAAGTTTATTTGCTATAAATAAATTTGATTTTTATGATATGTGGCAAGATATAGATAGAAGAACTAGAAAAGAATTAATACAAAAATTAATATCTTCTATTGAAATAAAAAGGAATAAAAATTACGAAATTGAAGTAACAAATGTAAAATTCACAGAAGAATTTATATCAAAAAATTCAAAAGAATATTTAAAATATTTGGATGAAATTATAGAAAATGTGTCCTAGTAACTACCAGTATTTGTATCTCACAAATGCAAATTAATGTCCTAGCAAGCAATGAATTTGTACTCCCGCCAAATTCATTATATGGGATAAATCCCAATCCCTTTTTTGAGGATAAAATTTTAAAATAAAGGAGCTAAAAAATATGGAAAATGAAAAAGTAAATTATTTGATTGATATTATTAAAGAAATGGATATAAAAGAAAAATTAAAACTAGCAGTTAGAATAAATGAAAGTAGTTATACACCAATAGACTATGATAGAAAAGAAATGTTAAAAGTTTTTTCTAATGAACTAGCCAAAATAGATGAAGAATATAAAAGGTTTCCAGTTATAAATTCCAAGTATATAAATTTTGTTATGGCAAAAATTATGGAGATGAATATAACAGAACGAAATCAAGTTGCATTGTACTTATTTAATAATATAAATACTTCAGATTAATTTATAAAAAATAGAGTAGTATTTAATTAAAATTAAAATTAAAATATTACTCTATTTATATTTCTATTCAGATATAACTTCATCAAAAAGAGAATCATCAAAAAATTCTTTTAATGTTATGTTAAAACCTTCACAAATATGTAGCATAGTATCCATCCTTAAATTTTTTGTATCATTTTTCAAAAAATCAGAAATAGTAGGCAGAGATATTCCAGCAGCTTTAGATAAATCAAAAAGTTTCATATTATTTTGTTTTAATAATTGTTTTATTCTTATTCTTGTAGCATCTGAAAGTTGCATAACCCACCTCTTTTCCATAAAGATTATAGCAAAATAGGATTTTTAATAAGTAAGGAATACCTTAATTCAAATAAAAAATTAAGAAATTCCTTAATAAAGTATTGAAAAATTAAAAAGATAATGATATATTATTAAGGAACTCCTTAATAAATTACAGAATGTTTTTTATAATCATATATGGAGAAAATATAACAAAAGAAAGGACTTTTTTATGAAATTTTTTAAAAGAAACAAAGGAATAACGCTAGTTGCTTTAGTGGTAACAATAGTAATTATGTTAATTTTAGCAGGAGTAACACTAAATATAGCTTTAGGAGAAAATGGATTGTTTAAGATGGCAACTAAATCTGTGGATAAATATAAAGAGGCATCTGAAGAAGAACAAAGGCAAACAGCAAGATTTAATGCAATAATGAATAAAGAAACATATAAATATACTGCAAAAGATGGAAAAACTGTATCAATACCCGCAGGATTTGCTCCTACACAAATTGAAGGAGAGGATTCCGTAAATGATGGTTTAGTAATAACAGATTCTGAAGGAAATGAATTTGTTTGGATACCAGTTAAGGAAGAAAGCAACTATGAACAAGCAGACAACTTACCAACATCAGAAACTGACAAATGGAAATCATCCGATAGGTTTAAGAATACAAATAATTTGGCAAACCCACATGAACAGATGAACATAGCAAAGGAAAGTGTAAAAATATATAAAGGATTTTATGTAGCCAGATATGAAGCGGGAGTACCAACAAATGCTGATTTTTATGTTGACAAAAATAGCAAAGATAAAACTTATGCTGAAAGAGATGAACAAAAAGAGGAAAAAAAGCTATTATTAGATAAAAGAAATGTAATTACTAATAAAAATAATGTAAACTTAAAACCAGTAAGTAAAAAAGGAAATCAAGTATGGAATTGTATAAATCAAAAGAATGCAGTAACCTTATCAAAGAATATGTATAGCGAAAGTTCATCAGTAAATAGTTATTTAATAGATTCAAATGCATGGAATTATATATGTCAATATATATTTGATGATAAAGTAGATATAAGTGATTTTTCAAAATATGGAAATTATTACGATAATACAGAAACAAATTATGAAGAAATAATAGGATTGTTTGCATTACACACTTTTGATAAAGAAAGTAAAAAGGAAACTTATGCTAAAGAATATAAATATGGAAATGTACCATCAAATTATCCTCCAAGAGACGAAGGAAATAATTTATTAGAATTGGCAACAGGAATCTGTGATGATTTTAAACTTTACAATATATATGATATGGGAGGGAATGTGTCAGAATGGACCGCAATGACAGGTAGTGGCTCCGACGAGTTGTCTAGGGCGGTTTTGCGAGGTGGTAACTTCTTTGACGGAGGCTCCGAAGGTCCAGTATCATTCTCTGACTGTCAACTTGCTAGGGACGGGTATCTTCAGGTTGGTTTTCGTGTAGTTCTTTATCTAAAATAATTGTGATTATATTAAACAAACAGTAAAGACTTAGTGTATATTACTGTTTGTTTTTTTTATGATAATTATTTAAAAAGCAAAAATTGGATTTTATTTTAACTGTGACGAGCTTTGCTGATGAATCTATGAAAATGATTTAAAAATTTTCATATTTTCCTTGCAATTTAAAAATAAATTATATACAATACTTATAGAAAGAGAACAAAAGAGTTCGTAACTTGTAGCCCAATCGCTCCAATAGCATATTTGTTTGAATTTTTATAAGGAGTAAAATATGGAAGAAAGAGAAGTAAGAAATGATAGATTAATTTATATGCATTAAAATTATTAATGTAAAAAATAATAATATTTTTTTGTATATACTTTACAATATATATATAATATTGTAAAATAAAGAATGTTATAAGTTTAGGTTACCCAAAAAGAATTTATTTTAAATCTTGGAGGGTAAGACCTCCGAGTAAACTATCGAGGAGGTAATGCCATGGAAACTATTAAAGGAAAGAAAACTGTAGAAGTCGAATGCACAACTTATTTATTTAAAGCTAATGAAGGAGACTATAATGTAGCTTTAGTTATAGAAAATGGAGAAATTCAAGAAATAAGTTGTTGGAACTCAATTAAAAGCCGTAGATATACTAAAGATAAGGAAGATTTCACAAAAAATTGTTATTCAGCAATTAATATTATTGTAAATCAAAATCCAGAAGAACTAAAAAATATCTACAAAGTTTTAAAAAAGGGTGCAATGAAAGATTTTTGCAGAGAATTACAACAAGAAAAATTGGCGAGATTTGATTTCTAAAGAAAAAAGGTGTGTATTTTGAAAATTTACACGCCTATATTTTTTATAAAAGTTAATTTATTTATTAATGTAAAAACTTAATAAAAATTAATATATAAAAAATATAGCATAATATAAAGATAAAATCAAGAAAATAAAAATTAAAAGTAGATAATAATATAACAAAAAATGAAAGTGAAAAATCTTATAAAAAGCTTAAATAAAGCTGACTATAAGATTTTTTGCTTTTTTATTAAGTTTTTACCTTAATAAAAATAACATAATGTGAAAGGAAGGAGATTAAAACAAATGAAAGATAAGAAAATACAAGAAAAAGAAAAAGTCAATTTACAATTAAAGAATAAGAAAAAAGTGCAAAAATTAAAAGAAAAAGGTATAACTTTAATTGCGTTAGTTGTAACAATAATAATATTGTTAATCTTAGCAGGAGTAACACTAAATATGGCAATGTCAGGAGATGGTCTTTTTAGCAAAGCAAGAAATGCAGCAGAAAAGTATAAAAAAGCGCAAGAAGATGAGCAAGATTTAATAAGTGAAATCGGAAAAGAAATGAATAGTGAATATGTAGGAGCATATTTAGAGGGATATGATCCAACAGGAGGAACTTGCAAAATAACTAAAGAACAATCAGGAACGGAAGAAGATCAAGAATTTAGTACAGAAAAAGAAAAGACAGATGGAAAAGAACTAAAATGGAGAATTTGGGATTATGATGGAACAACATTAAGAATAATATTAGATAAACCAACAACACAAAAATTATCATTAAATGGAGCAGCAGGGTATAATAATGGTGTGTGGGCAATAAATGAAATTTGTAGAAAATGTTTTGGAAAATATGATGGTGAAAAAATGAAGACAGGAATAGAGGTAGCAAACTTAAGAAGAAGTGATATACAAAAAGTAAGTACATATGATTATACAAAATATAGACATAAAATTGATACTTGGGAAGATCCTACTGAAGAGGAAGAAAGTATAGGATTTGGAGACCAGAAAAAATATTTAAATGGAAATTGCTACTACCCAGCAATTTGGAAATATGATAATATTGGAAACAAGAAAAATTTAACAGCGAATGATAGAAAGTTATTAGCTTGTGAAAGAGAAGTTATCAATAGTGAGACTATTGAAGGACGTGAATTGGGTGATAGTGATACACTTTTTACAGATTCATATTATGCTTGTGATTATGGTGTTTTAGGAAATAAAGATCTGAAAGGTAAATATAAAGATATATTATTTCCCGGGAAATTTGGAATAGACGAGCTTGCTAGACCTACTTGGTTAAGTACGAGATGTGTTATATTGTTTGACGATGAGTGTGATTTTGATTTATGGTATATGTGTGAATATAGTGACCGGGCAAATATGGGAGGGAGGTATTAGACTATATAAATCTAGCGATGAAGAAAATGAAATAACACGTAGTCTACGTCCGATTGTTTCTCTGAATTTAGAAGAGCTAAATTTGTCGTTAGAGATGGACGATGATAGAAATGGATTTCAACTTGTTAGTGTATAATTTAAAATGAATCTTATAAAAAACTATAGATGGGCGATTAGGAAGATTATAAAAATTTATAACCTACTAATTGCCTCTCTTGCAAGTTCATCACATCTATTATTAAATTTATTATCACTATGGCCTTTAACTTTAATGAAATTAACTTTATGTTTTTTAGTTAAATCATATAATCTTTCCCATAGTTCTTTGTTTTTAACAGGACTTTTATCAGCAGTTTTCCAATTATTTTTTATCCAATTATAAATCCAACCTTGAGAAAAGCAGTTTACAACATATGCGCTATCACTATATAAATCAACTTCACATGGAAATTTTAATGTTTCTAAACCTTTAATTACAGCTGTAATTTCCATTATATTATTTGTTGTATCTTTTTGACCACCAGATATTTCTTTTTTTTGACCATTATACATTAAAACAGCAGCCCATCCACCAGGACCGGGATTTCCAGAACAAGCACCATCTGTATATATTGTAACTTTTTCCATTTATTACCTCCTAAATATTGTAAAAGCTCAAAATTTATGATATTATATCAATAATTAATATTGCTTTCAAGTAAAGGAGAAAAAAATGGCTAATGTTTTAGGAATAGTTGCAGAATATAATCCATTTCATAATGGTCATTTATATCATATAGAAAATGCTAAATCAAAAACAAATTGTGACTATGTAGTTGCTATTATAAGTGGTAATTTCACACAAAGGGGAGATACGTCAATAGTTAATAAATGGGAAAAAGCTAAAATGGCTTTAAATAATGGAGTCGATTTAGTTATAGAATTGCCAACTATTTATAGTATTTCTAGTGCAGAAAATTTTGCTTATGGTGCCATCAAAATTTTAAATGAGTTAGGAATAGTTAATTATATATCATTTGGAATGGAGCAAGATGATTTAACAATCTTAGATAATATTGCAAATGTCTTATATGATGAACCAAAAGATTATCAAGACTTACTTAAGAAAGAACTAAAAAATGGAGTAACCTATGCTAAAGGTATTGAAAATGCTTTATGCAATTTTTTAAAAGATGATAATTATAAAAATATATTAAATGGTTCAAATAATATTTTAGCAATAGAATATTTAAAATCTTTAAAAAGAATGAAAAGTAAGATTATTCCTATTGGAGTAAAAAGAGAAAAAGTATTTTATAATAGTAGAAAAATTGCTGACGAATACGCTAGTGCAACAGGAATTAGATATTTACTAGAACAAAGGCAAATAAAAGAAGTTTCTAAATTAGTACCAAATAGCTCTTTTAATATTTTAATAGATAACATAAAAAATGGACAATATAATATTAATATATTTAAGTTTTCTAAAGAAATTATGTATAAGTTAAGAAGTATGAGTATAAAAGATATTTCTAATCTTCCAGAAGTATCAGAAGGATTAGAATATCTTATAAAAGAATCAAGTGAGAAAACAAATAGTTTAATAGAAGTTATAAATAATATTAAATCAAAAAGATATACCCAAACTAGAATCCAAAGAATTTTGCTATATGCATTACTTGGTATTAATAAATTGGATATGGAAATGTCTAAAAAAATAAAACCTTATGTTAGAATACTAGGATTTAATGATAATGGAAAAAAATTACTATCTGAAATAAGCGATAAAGCAAAAGTTATAACTTCAGTAAAAGATTTTGAAAAGAATAATAAAAATATAAGATTTAAAAGAATGTTAGACATTGACAAATATGCAACAGATATTTATACATTAGGATATTCAAATAATTCTATATCTAATTTAGATTATACAAATGGTTTAATTATAATTAAATAATATGGTATTAAAATCAATCATATTGGAAATATTACATTAATATTACAATATGATTAATTTTTATGCATAGTTATTGAAAGAAAAATACTTGTATCATATAATAAGACTAAATTATTGAGGAGGCAATCTAATGGGTGAAGAAAGCTTTGCAGATTACATCTTAGGTGAAAAAGAGTGGGGTAAAAAATTAGAGATAATGTATTATTTAAAAAAGAGAACAGGAATATTTTATGATAATTCTGTTATTTTTAAGACTTTATTAACTAAGCTATTTTTAGATTATTTACACGAATTTTATCCTAAATTTGAAATAGATGATAATTTAGTTATAACAGCAAGACTTTTATGTGATTGTCAAAAAGTTGAAAATTCTACTAATTTAGATGAAATTAAAGGATATGCAAAAAGGGGAGCTGAATATTTGCAAAAATTAGGATTTGATGATAATTTTTGCAAAATATGTGAAGGAGTAAATAGATATACAATAATTGAAAATAGACCTCCTGAAAGTGACATATTAGAGCTTGCAGACCAATTTGGAGGAATGCTTTTAGACAGACCAGAAAGAATTGGATTTAAACCAGATGAAGCTCTTGTTTTACTAGAACATAGAAACTTAAAAGATAAAAATAATAGATTATTAAAACCATTTATAAAATTTGTAAATTATATGCAAACTGTCGAGGCATAAAATCAATATTTAGGAGGAAAAGCAAATGTCAGATTATAATGTTTTAACATATGCTGTAAAAGAAGTAGGAGATGAAACTGATATACCAAGATGTATTAGCAGAGTAAAAAGTGTATATTCACATATAAAACAAAGACAAATTGAAGCAAAAGAACATAAAACTCAAGAAACAAAACCTTTATCAGTTGAGGAAATAACTCAGGAAGTTAAACAAGATATGCTAGAAGGTCAAAGACCTACTATGGGAGATGTTACAGAACAAAATTTCTTTGAAAAATAGAAGTGCGAAATATACAAAAGAAAAAATAGAGAAAGCATAACCCAAAATGCTTCTCTATTTTTGCTTGATAATAATCAATAAAGAAGAACGCAAACAATTTAAAAGAGGAAATGAAAGATAACTAATGAAAGGAGAATAAAATGCACGAAATATTTGCAGATTTACATGTACATATTGGACGAAGCGAAAATGGAAAACCAGTTAAAATAACAGGAGCAAGGTCTCTTAATTTTGCTAATATTGCTAAAGAATGCTACGAAAGAAAGGGAATTGATGTTGTTGGAATAATAGATTGTGCATCACCTTATGTAATAGAGGACATTGAAAATTTTTTGAAAAATGGTGATGCTTATGAGCTTAAAGATGGTGGAATAATATATAAAGACAAAGTTTGTATTATTTTAGGTAGTGAAGTTGAAACATCAGAAAAAAATGAAGATGGCAAAACAGGAAGTGCTCATAATTGTTGCTATTTTCCAACCTTAAAAGATATGAAAGGCTTTTCAAATGAAATGTCTAAGCATATTAAAAATATAACTTTAAGTACACAAAGGTCAGATGTTTCTGGCTATGAATTAATTGATATTGTTGAAAAATACAATGGAGTATTAATTCCAGCACATGCTTTTACACCATTTAAAAGTTATTATGGAAACTGTACAAAAAGGCTTGAAAGAATTTTTAAAGAAAAGTACGATAAAATATTTGCGATAGAACTTGGATTAAGTGCTGATACATACATTGCAGATGAGATTTCAGAATTAAAAGATAAAAATTTTATAACTAACTCAGATGCACATTCTCTTCCTAAAATTGCAAGGGAATATAATAAGCTTTTAGTAGAAGATATTAGCTTTAAAGAGATTTTTAAAGCAATTAAAATGGAAGATGGAAGAAAAATAATAGAAAACTATGGATTAGATCCTAAACTTGGAAAATACAACAGAAGTTTTTGCGAAGATTGTGAAAAGTCTATTGAAACACCAGCACCAGCTCTAAAATGCGACAAATGTGGTGGAACTAATATTACTATGGGTGTTTATGATAGAATTGAAGTAATAAAAGACCAAGAGTCAAAAAGTCCTAAGTTTAGACCAAAATATCATTATCAAATTCCACTTCAATTTATGCCAGGGGTAGGGAATAAAGCTATAGATAAATTACTAGAGGCATTTGGAACAGAAATGACTATATTAAATAAAGTAACAAAAGACGACTTAGAATCTGTCATTGGAATAAAATTAGCAGATATAATTGATAACGCAAGAAATGGAAATATGCATATACACGCTGGAGGAGGCGGTGTATATGGAAAAATAGAAACTAAATAAAGTAAATTATGTTATATTTTCCTAGTTTTACGAATAGATATTATGTATCAGGAGGAATGGTACATGAGAAAAATTATACAAAAACACATCAAGGAAAATATAAAAGAATACATAATATTCGCACTTATTTTTATAATTGGGTTATTTATAGGGACAATGTTTTTAAACAGTTCAGATGATGCTCAAAAGGTAGAAATATCTAATTACTTAACAAACTTTAGCTCTAATCTTAAAGAACAAAATAATATCAATTATACAAAAATGTTGTTTGACCTTATTTCAAAAGATATAAAGTTAGTAATTTTAATGACATTCTTAAGTGTTTCGATAATAGGAATACCAGCATTGTATTTTAATGTTGGATATAAAGGATTTAATATAGGCTATACAATATCAGCACTAAATGCAACTTTTGGATTTGCAAAAGGTCTTACATATAGTTTATCGTTACTATTTTTAAGTAAAATGATTGAAATACCAACTATATTTTTCCTATCAATAAGTGGAATTAAAATGTATAAAACTATTATAAAAGATAGAAGTAAAGATAATATAAAATATGCAGTTATGGGTTTCATAATAAATCTTGTTATTGCACTAGTTTTATTAATTATTTCAGCTTTAATAGAAACGTATTTATCAAGTAATCTATTTTTAATAATTGTAAAGAATTTTTAAAATAATTATTGCAAAATATTTTTAAAATCTATTTACTTTTCAAAAATATTTTGATATAACATAATAAGTTTAAGTAAAACAATATAATGTAGAGGGGAAGATATTAAAATGGATAAGCAAATTAAACTATTTTTAGATTTTTTAAAAAATGATAAAAAATTGTCAGACAACACTCTTCAATCATATAGAAGAGATATCCTACAATTTGAAAAATATATAGAACAAAATGATATAAATTATTTAAAGGCAACAGAGGAAGACATAGCTACATATATAACATATTTAAGCAAACAAGGAAAAAAGACATCAACAGCATCTAGAAGTTTAGCAACAATAAGATCTTTTTATCAATTTTTATTAAGAACTAAAAAAGTAAAAATGGACCCAACAATTAGTATGCAATCTCCAAAAATTGAAAAGAGAGTACCAAGTGTATTAACATCTGAAGAAGTTGAGCTTTTACTAGATCAACCTAAAGATATTGACTTAAAAGGTACTAGAGATAAAGCTATGCTAGAATTTGCTTATGCTACAGGAATGAAAGTTACAGAAATTATAGATTTAAACCTAGAAGACGTTAATTTTGAAGAAAATTCAGTTGTATGCAAAAATGGTAAAAAATCAAGAACAATACCACTTGGAACACTTGCTGAAAAAGCTTTAAAAGAGTACGTTGAAGAGGCAAGACCTATTCTTATAAAAAATGACAGTATAAAAGCATTATTTGTTAATGTTAATGGTACAAGATTAACAAGACAAGGATTTTGGAAGATAGTTAAATATTATAAAGAACAAGCTCATATTGATAAAGATATTACACCACACATTTTAAGACATTCATTTGCAACACACTTACTTCAAAATGGTGCAGATTTAAAGTCAATACAAGCAATGTTAGGTCATTCAGATATATCATCAACACAAGTATATGCACAATTTGAACAACCAGAAATAAAAAATATATATAAAAAAGCACATCCAAGAGCCTAAAATAATAAACAACGAAAAAAGCTTAAGAAGTTTTAATATATAGAAAGCTTTTCAACAACATATAAAAAAAGATTTGAGTTTTTTAGCTCAAATCTTTTTTTGGAATAATTTATTATAAAACTTCTAGTATAGGAGGTGCAACTTGTTTCTTTCTAGAAACTACACCTTCTAAAATAGCAGAATCATTTTCATCAAGTTTTACATTAAAAGCTTTTTCAATTATTTCTTTTTGTTCTCCTAAAGCTATAACTTTAGAGTTTGTATTTATTATGTCTGTTATTAGAAATACATATAAATCTAACTTTCTATCAGCAATTTGTTTTTCCATAGCAAATTCTATTTCTTCTTTTCTTACAAAAACATCTTCTATATCAGCAGTATTAACTTGTGCAATTACTATTTTCTTATTATTTGCCTCAAATTCTTTTGCGTCAAGATTTATTACTTCATCAGCTGAATATATGCTTAAATCTGTTCCTGCTTTAAGCATTTCTAAACCATATTGACTTGCATCTATCTCTAAAAATGATTCTAATTCATTATAAACCTCTATATCTTTTTGAGTACAAGTTGGAGATTTTAATAAAAGAGTATCTGATATAATAGCACTTAACATTAATATAGCCATTTGTCTGTCTATTTCTATATTTTCTTTTTTAATAATTTCATAAAGAAGAGTAGAGGTGCAACCATAAGGTTTACTTATGTAATATAAAGGAATAGATGTTTCAAATGATGAAATTCTATGATGGTCTATAACACCAATTATTTCTGATTTATCTCTTCCATCAACACTTTGCTCTTTTTCGTTATGATCTACTAATATAACTTTTTGACCTTCTTGAACATCAGAAATTTCTCTAGTAGGTTGAACATCAGCATAATTTAAAGCATATTCTGTTTCTTTATTGATATTTCCTAATCTAACCGCTTCAGCATCTAAACCATAATGTTTAGCTATCTTTTCCATTACTATACTTGAACAGATTGAGTCTGTGTCTGGACTTTTATGTCCAAATATTAATATTTTTTCCATTTTATTTTTATCCTTTCAATTTTTTACACATTATATATGTAAATCTTTACATTGTCAAATAAGAATATTTAATAAATATAAGAATTTATAAAAAAAGATATTGACAAAAATAAAATACCACTTTATAATATAACAAAATTTGGTAAAACAAATTTTCAAATCTTGATCAAGAAAAAAAGAAAGGAGAATTGCCTATGATGAATTTTTTAAAACAAAGGATAAAAATAGTTGTTGCAGTATTAGTAATAATTACGAGTATAATAGCATTAAAAATAAAATCTAATGAAAATGTAGCAACTATAACTGAAGAAAAAGCAACCTTTTCAACCATAGAGGTAAAAAAAGGAAGTAGAGTATATGAAAGCACAAATGATATACCACAAGAAGTAAATGTAAATTTAGATAAAAAATCTAATAAAGTAGAGATAAATACTAAAGATACTAAAGCACCAGATAACATAAATAATATTTCAGTACAAGTTTTAGAAGATAATGCGATAATAAACTTTAATAGACCAAAAGATAATGGAAATTACTATGAATATATAGTTGAAAACGAAAAAGAAGAAGAAAAACTTAATTTTTATTCAGAATCAGGATTTTATGGTTATAGTTATAAAATAAACAACAATGAAGAAGATAGTGCAGAGGAAAAAGTAAATAAAATAGATGATTTGCCATTTATCATTCAAAATATAAACTGGAATAAAGATTATTATTTACATATAAGAACAGCAGACAGTAATAACAATTTTTCAGAGAGCAAAACATTTAAAATAAATTTACCATCTAATGGAGTAAATATTGAATATGTAGATATAAATACAAATAAAAAACTAGCATCTTCAGAGAAAATTTTAGGTATGATAAATGAAAAATATAATGCAAGCAATGTAGAAAAAGAACTATTAGACTATACATTTGTTGAAATAGACGGAGATGTAGAAGGAAAATTAAAAAAAGAACAAGTTAATGTAAAATATAAATATGCTAAAAATATGACCTTAACTATAAAATATATTGATAAACAAACTGGAAAAGAATTAGTAAATTCAAAAGAAGTTAAAGGTTATGAAGGTAAAGTAATAGATATTGAAAAAATAAATATTAATGGATATACCTGTGAAACTAATATTGACAATATTAAGATGAATAAAGAAAACGAAACTTTGTCTTTAATGTATAGCAAAACTGGAAATATAGTTATTTCATATATAGACGAAACAACTAATAAAAAATTATGCAAAGACGAAATTCAAAGTTTAGTTTATGGAAGTAAATATAGTTTTAAACCAAAAGAATTTGAAAATTACGAACTTGTAAAAAGTACAGAAAATGATAATGGTGCACTAGAAAGTGATTGTATTAATGTAGTTTATTATTATAAACAAAAATTTGTAATAAATCTAAAATATGTCGATATAGATACAGATGAAGTTGTATGTGAAGAAAAAATAGTTACAACTAAAGGAAATAAAATAAAAGTTAAAATTAAAGAAATAGAGGGATATAAATTGATAGAAGATAATAATAAAGATAGTATAATAGATGAAATAATAAAAAGTTTAGGTAGTGACTTAGAAACAGAAATTGATTCAGAAGATGGCTTAACAGTTAGTGAAAGAGAAAATATCAAGTCACGATATGAAATTGTAATGAACTGTGATGACTCAGATTATATAATTTACTATAAAAAAGTATAGTATTATTTATCTAAAATTTTAAATAAAAGTAAAGCAAGGTCATTTTCATCATAAACTGACTTGATGCTAGCATTTAAAAGAGTTTTGGTCTCAACATTTTGTAGGTCAAGCATATAACCATTTTTTAAAGCAAGTTGTCTTAAAAATTCTCTTGTAGTTCTTCCATTTCCTTCTCTAAAAGGGTGAAGAACATTTAATTCAGCCCAATAAAAAGCAAGTCTTTTAGATAAGTTTTCTTTATCTAAGCCTTCCAAGTAATTTTCTTTTTTTAAATTATTAAGTAAATTGATTAATTCAGATTCAATATATTCAAACTCAGCAAATCTAAAACTGTCTTTCGCAATATTTTCACATCTAAATTCACCAGCAAAAGGATAAATATCCTCAAATAAAAATTTATGTATGCCAACGAAATGGGCACAATCAAAAACTCCAGTAATTCCTTTTTTATGAAGAGCAAATAATTTTAAAGAAACAATTCGTTTTTCATATTCAGATAGAATTACTGGATCTTTTATATCAAGCTTATTAATTAAAATATCTGTGTTTTTGTAACAATATATAGAATCTCTAGTTTCATACATAGTAAAAAATCTCCTTTTAATAAATATTAGAAACTTAATTTCTTAAAAGAAGAAATAGCATCAGATTTAAAGTTAGAAATAGCATCTTCCATAGAAATTTTATTATTAGCAAAATCATTTAAAATGTTAACATCTTTATCTGTTAAAAATTGATTTTCCATTTCCATAGAAGTTTTTATATTATTTATAATTATTTCATTTTTATTCATAATATATATTTTCCTTTCAAAAACACTACACTTATATTATAACATAAAATTCAATAAAAATCTAGTATTTTAAGCAAAATAACTTGATTTTTAGTTACAAGATAATACTTTTAAATAAAAATATTATGAAAAGGCAGTATTTGCAGTAAGAATGTAATAAAAAT
>CANQYG010000033.1 GCA_947628015.1 uncultured Clostridia bacterium | reverse complement strand
CCATGTCAAGGAATGGCTGAGATAGAATATTTAAGAAATGCAACTTATAATGAAGGGAGATGTCCAAATGCCTTATAATTGTGTCATAAATAATGAAGAAAATAATCTATCAAAAGCAGAATTAATGAATATGATTCAATCTTATGCTTTTGCTGTAAATGATTTAACATTATATTTAGATACTCATGTAGAAGATGAAAAAGCATTAAAACTTCATAACGAGTATACTAGGGACTTAAAAAAGTATGTTGATATATACGAAAAAAATTATGGGCCACTTACAATGTATTGTCCATGCAATAGTTGGAGATGGATAGCAAATCCATGGGGTTCGTTTGATTTGGGATTAATTTAAACTCTTTTGAATAAAATTTGATTTAGAGTTTAATTTTATAGATTTAAAAATATTATTTATAAGCTTGACTTTTTCAGTAATATCCATGTTTTCTAAAATGATAGTAGGTTCTAACCTTAAAAGCTCAGAATCAATAGCTTCTTCCATTAAGATTTTTATAGAATTTAGACATTCTAAATTAAGTCTTGGTGTCATTTTTATAACGTCTTTAATTGCTTGAATTTGTGCTTCAGACATAATTAATCAGCTCCTTTCTTTTAAATTTATGTATTTATTATAGCAAGTTTAAAGTGGATTTACAATATTAAGTAACTTTATTTTATAATAAAAACCATAAAATGAGAGTCATATTGAACTCTCATCTTATTGGTTTGATTGTAGCCTATATAATCATCAGCATAAAATTGATAATAATTATAAGCAGATAAACAAATTACTTAACAAGAGATTTTGCACAAATTTTTCGACTCTCTTCAGTTGGTACAATTTTTTCACCATTTCCTGATTCATCTAAAAATACTCCAAATCTGTCTACCATAGGTTCTTCAATAAGTTTTGAGACATTTTCAATATTATTCTTATTGAAGTTTTGAGAAAATTTCTCATGTGTTTCATTTTTCATATTTTTCCTCCTTGTCAATTGACTTTTATTTTGCAATGTTAATAGTTACTCTATATTAACTCCTTTAATGTTTTTTATAGGAGATTACATAATTATAAAATTTTGTATATTTTATCATCTTTGGTTATGAAAATCAAGTAAAATAGTTAGTTTAATAAGCATTATTGCTGTAAAAAAGAAAAGAGAGTTATCTTGAACTGTTCACTTTTTGTGAACAGTTCACAACATCTCTCTTTTCATAGTGAGTCAAAAAATATTTTAACTTATAATATGCGACCATTTTGAGCAATTGTTATTATCTCCAAATCCACCACAACATTCTGTGTTACACGTTCTGCAGTGATGGCCAATTAACTCAATAAGTTCTTTTATTTTCTTCTGAATTAATTCATCTTTTGTCTGCATTGATTCATAATGAGCAATAATGTCTTCATAACTCTCTGTGGTATACACTTTAATATTACATGAAAAAAAACGGAGAGGGTCAGGATGATTAGTAAGTTGATAACCATTTTCATCATAGTGTATACCATCAGTATCTATTCTGTAACTTCCTATTTTTTTAGGGTTATCATAATCAGATACTAATAGATTATTTTCAAGTTTATCATATACCATTACATAACGGAATTTATTATATCCCAAGTCCTCAGATTTAACTCTTGGTAATCTTTCATTTAAAGCTCCAGACCTTATCTGTTTTTTCATAGTGTTATATTCATTTTCCGTTACATGACATACAATTATTGGATTTGCTTTCCGATATTGCTCATCAATAAAATCGTATAAAGACATATTTATTTCTCTGTCTTTATCATCAAACATAACAATCGTTTTACTCATAGTCATATCCTCCTTGTCAATTGACTTTTATTTTGCATTGTTAATAGTTACTTTTATATTAACTCCTTAAATGTTTCTTATAGGAGATTACATAATTATAAAACTCTTTATATTTTATCATCTTTTAGCTTGAAAATCAAGTAAAACAATTAGTTTAGTAAATTCACTTTAAAAATTTATATATTTAAATTGCTTGAAATTTGTAATAAATTTCAATATTAGTATCATCTACTTCAATTTTATCAATCAATTTTATAAGTAAATTTCTGTTTATATTATTGCTGTTAAAATTTAATAATTTCTTAGTATTACTTATAAAGTCTTCTTTTTTTATTGTATTTTTATTAATTTCTTTTTCTTCTTGAACTTGTATAAGTAAACTTTTTTTATCAATCTCATATTGCTTAGAAAGTTTAGAAAATAAAGCGTCTGTTATAATTCCTTTTACTTTATCTTCATAAAGAAATTGAATCAATTTATCTTTTTCATTTATTTTTGAATATAAATAATCCAATCTTTTACCATCTTTTTGAGCAGAAGGACAGATATATTCTAATTCATCATATTTTAAAAATTTAGAGATATTTTCTTTTACACTATTAATTACACAATTAATCAATGTATCTTCTCTTAAATGGATATTAGAACAAAATTTATTACCATTTCTTTTATAAGAAGAACATATACATCTAAAATACTTTCCATGATTTTTATTATATGTAATTTTTGCTTTACACTTTTTACAAAATACAAGACCTCGAAGTAAATGGGGAGTAGAGGTAGAATAATTCCACTCATTTGATTTTTTATCAAGCATAATTTGAACGCTATTGAAAATATCTTTAGAAATAATTGGTTCATGATTATTTTCAATGATAATATGTTGCTGCTCAGGCACTTTAATAATTTTTTTAGTTTTGTAATTTAATTTGCTATATTTATGTTGCACTAAATCTCCTGTATAAATTCTATCTCTAAGAATTTTAGTAATCATAGTAGTATTCCATAAATTTGTTTTGTTATTTGGATTAAAATAATTTGTAGTTTTTCTTTTATAAGCTAATGGTGTTAATATTTTATTTTTATTTAAGTATCTGCATATTTCAGTTTTGTTATTTCCTGTATGATACATTTCAAATATTTTTTGAATAATAGGCGAAACTTCATAATCTACTAATATAATATTTTTTTCTTTTTCATCTTTTTTATATCCATACGGTAAAAAAGATTTAATGTTTTGTCCACTAGATGCTTTTGTAAGTAGGCTAGAACGTACTTTTTTTGAAATATCCTTTGCGTACATATCATTAAAAACAGATTTAAAAGGAGTCATGTCATTGTTAGTATTATTATTGTCAAATGTGTCTATTCCATCATTTAAAGCAATATATCGTACATTTTTTAAGGGAAAGTATTTTTCTAAATAATAACCTGTTTCAATGTAGTCTCTACCAAGTCTAGATAAATCTTTTGTAATTACTAAGTTTACATTACCAAGTTCAATGTCATTGATTAAATTTCTAAAATCAGGTCTATTAAAATTTGTACCAGTAAATCCATCATCTACATATATTTTAAATAAAATCCAACCTTGACTTTTTATGTAGTTCAATAGTAACTTTTTTTGAGTATCGATACTTTCAGATTCTTTGTCTTTTTCATCTTCTCTTGAAAGTCTTGTGTAAATTCCTACTTTAAAATAAGTAGGAGGAAAGTTAGATATTAACTCTTGCATTATCATCCTTTCTAGAGTTTAAAATTTGCAATAATTATTTATTATTATTTGAATTCCAAAAAAAATAATTTTCATTAAGCCACTGTTGCACTAAATTAGTCAGCGTTAAGTTATTTTCTTTATATATATTTATTACTTTTATTTGTGAAGCTTTTTCTTGCATTTAATCACCTCAATAAAAGTGTATGAACATTAACTATTTTTTATATCAAAAAAATTAAAAATTAAAATCGTTCTTCCAAATAAAACGAAACATGGCCTTGGGAAGGAGGAAATAATTAAGTATGTGGACATATAATAAAACACTTCAATATCCTATTAATATAAAACAAAAAGACCCAAGACTTGCTAAATGGATAATATCACAATATGGTGGACCAGATGGAGAACTTGCAGCATCTCTTAGATATTTATCACAAAGATTTGGTATGCCAGACACTAGATCTAAAGCTGTATTAAATGATATAGGAACAGAAGAACTTGCTCACTTAGAAATGGTAGGAACAATAGTTCATCAACTAACAAAAGATGCTTCAATTGAAGAAATTGAAAAAGCAGGCTTAGGAGACTATTATACTGACCATGGTGTAGATGTATATCCAAGTTCAGCTTCAGGAGTTCCATTTACAGCAGCATATATTGCAGCAAAAGGAGACCCAATAGCAAATCTACAAGAAGATTTAGCAGCAGAACAGAAAGCTAGAGCAACTTATGAAAAATTAATACATTTATCTAGAGATAATCCAGATGTAGTAGATGTTCTTAGATATTTAAGACAAAGGGAAATAGTACACTTCCAAAGATTTGGAGAGGCTCTAAGAAATGTTCAAGACTTATTAATGCAAAAAAGATGCTTTATGATGAATGATGGAACAACAAATACAGGTATAGTAACAGCGACAAATACTGCTGACAATAACTAGGGGATACTGAAAAGTATCCCTCTCTATACAAAAAATTAGTATGTTATTAAAAGAATCTAAAGAAGACGATGGAACATTTTAGATTCATTATATAATTTAGGATTTTTTATTTCTTTAGCCAAAAGTGCAGATGATATAAACAATGGTAAAGTTTATACATTAGAAGAAGTAAAAAAGGAAATGGAGGAAAAGTTTGCAAGTGATTATAACAAACTTAGCAAAAGAGTGTCTTTATAGTATATACGATTATAACGCTAATTTTTCTTTGAAAAATGCAATAGAAACAAATATAAACATCCTTCAATATATAAGTAATTTAGAATATTCACCATATTTAGGAAAAAATTTATTAGAATCCTCGGACAAGCAATTACGAGAACTGATATATAAAAGAAAAAGAAATTCTTACAGAATAATATATTATTTATTAGAAAAACAAGATATTATTTATATTAGATTTATTTATAATAATAAACAAGATTTAAAATCTATATTAAAAATACATAATTATTTCAATAATCTATTTTAAGTTAAATTTTAATTCAAAATTTTTATCTTTAAAAATAATCCAAAAATTATAAAAAAAACTATGAAAATCCAAAAATGTATGATATAAAATTAATAGTTTAAAAGTAATAAATGGAGAAAATATGAAACAAGAAACAATCAAAAGAAATATAATATTTATTTTATTAATTGGAATTGAAGGATTAGCTTTTGGACTACTAGATTGGAATAGTGTAGTTTCAGATTTAGTATATTTACAACATAACAATAAGGTATTAATATCTATGATTTCAGCCAATATTGGAGTAGCAAAATTTCTTGCAACATTAATTTGCATTTATATAAATGACTCTAAAAAGCCAAACAAGATTTTTTTTATATGTGTAATTTTATGCTCAGCACTATCATTGTTAATTGGAATAGTATATCATTTGAATTGGTTAATTACATTTTCAATATTATATGTAGTATGTTCATTAATATTAGAAGTATATTCAGGTTATCACTACGCTTATGTTTATAATTCTCTACCAGATGAAATGGCTACAGAAGTACACTCAAAAAGAATATCCATTTTTAAAGTATCATTAATGATTGGAATTGGATTAGCAAGCTTTTTAACGACTAAATTTATAAATAATGCAATGATAGTACTAACTTTTAGTAGTGCCATAATTTTTTTATTGTTAATTATACCAATATCTAAAGTCAAGAATTATCCAAAAAATAATGAAGAAAATATTATACCATTGAAACAAAAATTAAATTTGAAAAATTATACAAAATATTATAGAAGTTGGATAATAACAAGGTTTTTAGGTAAGTTTGCATTGAGTTCATTAGTAGTATTAGTATCAATGCAAGCAATTGATATTAATTTGGATTTAGCAACTTTGAAATTTTTTAAAACATTTGCATGGCTCTTGAGTAGTATAGGATTTTGGGTATCAGCTTATTTAATAAAGAATAAAATAATTGTTAAAGGTGATATATTGTGTAAGTCAGCAATAGTAATTTTAATTATTATTTCACTCTTCTGTCCATATGCTATTTATATTATTTTGCTATTAGACGGTATGTTAAATCCATTTAATACTATGTCAAATTTTACTATGATACAAATGGACAAAGATAATATAAGTGTTGCTCAAAAAGAACTAGTAATTAATTTATTTGGATATTTTTCAGCTATGCTTTCATCATATATATTATTAAATATAAATGTTTATATTGCATTATTAATAATAGTAATTACATTAACTTTTAGTGTTATAAATGAAATTAGATTATATAAAATGAAACAAAATTAGTAAAAAATATTTTGGTATAAATAAGAAAATAAAGGGGCTTTTATAGCTCCTTTATCAAATTTTCTAAATTTAATATTTTTAGCTCTTTTGGAATAAACTTTCCGGTCTTTCATAACCAAAGTATCATCAAAATATATTTCTCCACAACCATATTCTTTTTTTAATATTTTAACGATATCCCAATGCACAGCTGACCTATTTCCATTATCACTTTCTTCTAATGCAGTTCCGGGTGTAAAATGAAAACTACCATTTATTTTTTCATCAAATAATGTATCAAACATAGTATTATTTATATATGGATTAAGTCCAAAAGCAAATTCACCAATGTATCTTGCTCCTTCATCTGTATCTAATATTTTATTAAGTTCTAGACTATGCTCTTTAGCAGTTGCTTTTATTATTTTACCATTTAAAAATTCAAATCTTATATTTTCAAAAATTATATTATTATATTTAGTTTTTGTATTATATGTAATATAACCATTAACACTTTCTTTAATAGGAGCGGTTGCAACTTCTCCATCAGGCAAATTAAATGTTCCATAATACTTTTCGGCAGGAATTCCTTTTATACTAAATGTTAAATCTGTATCAGATGATATAATATGAACTTTGTCTGTTTTGTTCATTAATTGTTTTAAAGGCTCTGTTAAGTTTTTCAACTTATTATAATCTATTGTAGTAACATTATAATAAAAATCCTTAAATTCTTCTAATGTCATACCACTTTTACTAGCATAATATTCGTTAGGATATCTTAAAATGCACCATTTTGTGTGTTTAACTCTTTGATTTAAGTGTACTAGTGCTGTATAGTATTTATTGTACATTTTTAATTTTTCAATTGGAATAGATTCTAATGGGTTATCTGTAGTTTGAGAACTTATTCCTATATAAGCTTGCATTGTTTTCATTCTCTCATAGTCTTTTTTTCCATATTCAATAATTTCTTCTTCACTTGCGTTTATTAAAAAATGTTTCAATTCATCATATTTTACTAAACTTAAAACGGGATTAGCGCCAATACTTTTTGCTTGTGATGCAATTTCGTTTGCAAGTTCTAAGCCATCTTCGCCAGTTATTTCTATTAATAAATTATCTTCCTTATTTAAGGATATTGAATTATCTATAATATTTTTTGCAAGTTTTATATTTCGTTTATCCAAAATAATACCTCCTAAATAATTTTATAAAATTCATTATAAATTAGTTTAATTTTAAAAGTCAATGTTTAAAATAGGTAAAAACGTAGACAAAAGAGATTTTATAGAGTTAAAATAAAATATATAATAAACATTTTAGGAGAAAAAAATGAGAAATTCTAGAAAAGAATATAATAAAATGAAAAATATCATAAGTGAAAAAGTAAGATATTATAGAAAAATAAATAATTATACTTATAGTAGTCTTTCAAATAAATTAATGCTTTTAGGAATAGATATACCTCTACATTCAATTTATAAAATAGAAAAAGGTGAAAGGACAGTAGTTGATTATGAAATTTGTCGGTCTTGCAAAATGCTTTCATATAACTCCTAATGAATTATTAATAAAATAATATAAAAATTTGATTTTTTAGTTAATTTGTATTATAATAAAAGGCGATATAGGTAAAGTTTTGTGTCATTTTTTTATTTCACTAATTAGTGAGATAAATGAACCTAACTTTTAGCTTATCCAAAATAAAAACTAATCAACAAAAAAGTTAAGGAGGAAAAAATCATGATTAGTATTAATGAAAAAAATTTTTCAAGGAGTAAGGAGAAAATTCTTAAAGACTTATCAATGGAAAATCATAAAATTGGTAATTCACGGAAGCTTGAAGAAATAAGAAATGAAAATGGAAGTATTATCGAGCAGATAAAAATTGAGGCAACATGTGGAGATATTAAAATTTCTGTTTCAAATTCTTCTGAAGTGGTAGTACACTTGTATGGAGAGGTAGAAAATGACGAAGATGTTAATTTTGATGTTCGGGTGATAAATCAAGAACTTAGAATTATACTGAAGATTAAAGAAAATTATGTCAGCAGAAATTTAAAATTAGATATTACTATTCCAAAAAAGAAATTCAAACTTATTTCAGCAAGTAGCATTTCAGCAAACTTTATTTTAGAAAAAGATGTGTTAGTCGAAAGCCTTAAAGTAACGAATCAATTAGGAAATTTTGTAACAAAAGCAACTTTTAACGAAGTTTATGTTTCAAGTGTAAAAGGAAGTGTAGAAATTTTCATTAGTGCAGTACATAATATTACGATTGTAGTTTCGACTATGGATGGAGATGTGTCAATAGAGCTGAATAATATTGCACATATGGATCTTTTGGCTAAATCGATGAATGGATATGCAAAAAATTTCCATAAATGTGATAATGGATATAATGCTGACTTGTATATTTCAACAATTAGAGGAGATATAAAAATTAAATAAAAAATCATGATTTGACAATCTGTGTTAGATAAAGCGCAGATTGTTTTTTATTGTATCCCGTATAATAATAGAAATTACATAAAAACAAATGTTATTATTGAAAAAACTATTGTAAAATACAAAAAAATTTGATATAATTGTAACGTTATTTTTACAAAATAATGTAGAATATTTCTTACAAAATTGAAAGGAGGGTAGCAGTTAAAGTAACTCGTTAACAATGCAAATATGCTTAGTATAAGCGGAGGTATAAAATATGAATAGTATAATTGCTATAGTATTTGTAATTTCCATCATAGGATTATCGTATGCTATGTATAACTTCTTCAAAGTAAAATCTCTTGATGAAGGAACAGCTGAGATGTCTGAGATTGCTTCGGCAATCAGATTAGGAGCCAACACATTTCTTAAAAAGGAGTATAAGGTTCTGTTTTATGCAATAATTGTTGTTGCTATAATTGAAAGTGTAGTCTTTTTTATTCCAAGTGGAATAGCATTTATGATTGGTTCAATAATGAGTGCTACAGCTGGTTTTTTGGGAATGAAGGCTGCTACTTATACAAATGTACGGGTAGCTAACACAGCAAGAATAACTAAAAAAGTTGGTAAAACTGTAAAAGTTGATGCAAGGGGAGGAAGTGTCAATGGACTTAGTACAGCTTGTTTCTCTCTTATCGGTTTGGTTATAATCCTCATTGTATATAGAGGATATTTTCACAATGTAGGTACTACTGTGAATTGGTTAAATATATCTTTTATACCATTCACTATGATTGCATCATCTTATGGACTTGGTTGCTCCATTGTAGCCTTGTTTTTCCGTGTAGGAGGAGGTATTTATACCAAATCAGCTGATATGGGTGCAGATTTAGTAGGAAAAACGGAGGAAAATATTCCTGAAGATGATCCAAGAAATCCTGCAGTTATTGCAGACTGTGTCGGAGACAACGTTGGTGATACAGCGGGATTAGGCTCAGATTTGCTTGAGAGCAATGTAGGATCAATAGTAAGTGCGGCAATGACACCGGTGTATATAACTATTTCTTTGATGTCAAGTGGTATACAGATTAGCCAAGCACTTCGAGAAAAAATGATTCTTTATCCAATCGGATATTCGGCTTTTGGACTTCTTTCATGTATTATTGGGCTTGCTTTTATACTGGCAAAGAAAGATGGAAAAGATCCTCATAAAGAGCTGAATTTAGGAACGTGGATTTCCGCTGGTTTAGCAGGAATTATTAATTTCTTTTTCACAATATTCCTGTTTTCTGGGGAAAATATTGGAGATTTAGGTTTCTTCAAGTTTGGAATACTTTCTCCTTGGCTTGCATCAATTGTAGGAATTGCGAGCGGTATCATAATAGGTATGATTGCAGAATATTATACAAGTTATGATTATGAACCTACAAAAAAGATTGCAAAAGCATCAAAAATGGGAGTAGCTCTAAATATAACACAAGGGCTTTCCGGAAGTATGAAATCTAACTTGGCAACTTGTCTAATTATTGGTTTTGGTGTATATGTTTCTTCTCAAGTATGCGGAACATATGGTATTGCTATGGCAGCAGTTGGTATCCTTTCATTCGTAGGAATGACTGTAACAGTTGATACGTACGGACCGATAAGTGACAATGCAGGAGGAATAGCTGAAATGGCAAATCTTCCTTCTGAAGTTAGAAAAATTACTGACCAGTTAGATGCTGTAGGTAACACAACGGCAGCAATAGGAAAAGGATTTGCTATTGGCTCAGCAGCATATGCAACTATTTCATTGCTGAACTCCTATATGTACAGTTTTGAATCTGTCAGTGTAGTAAATATGACTTTGAATGTACTTGATGCTAGAATTTTATTTGGCGTAATTATAGGAGGAGCAGTAATATGGTATTTCTCTGGTATGCTCATTGAATCGGTATCAAAATGTGCCGAGAAAATGGTAGGAGAGGTAAGAAGACAGTTTAACGTAATTAAAGGATTAAGAGAGGGAAAATCTAAACCTGATTACAAGAAATGTATAGAGATTGCAACAAATGGTGCATTAGCAGAAATGAAAGCACCTGCAATAATTGCAATTGTAATACCTGTAGTTGGAGGATTCTTATTTGGTCCGAAATTTGTTGCTGGTATTCTTTTCGGAGCTATTATGGCTGCAATCTTACTTGCTATTTTCTTTGGAAATAGTGGAGGAGCTTGGGACAATGCAAAGAAATATATAGAGGCTCAAGGCAGTAAAGGTAGTGAAGAACATATAGCTGCAGTTGTAGGAGATACTGTTGGCGATCCTTTGAAAGATACTGCTGGTCCTTCTTTGGACATTTTTATAAAGATTATGAATACTGTATCTTTAGTATTCGTTAATTTCTTTAAAACAGTATATCTTTTCAAGTAAGAAATACAAAAAACTAAAATTTTAGAAAATTAAAAAAAGCAGTTACTAGAAAATTCGGTAACTGCTTTTTAACGTGTGTCGAATATAATTGTTGATAGAAAATTGAAATTATGGAAAAAATTACATACAAACAAATGTTTACAATTAAAATAAAAAGTGATATACTTTAGAAAATAAAGTCAAGGAAGTGTTAATTTTGGAAAACAAAATATATTTTTGCATCGATTTAAAAACATTTTATGCATCAGTAGAATGTGTAGAAAGACATTTAGACCCATTTAACACAAATTTAGTAGTTGCAAATCCAGAAAGAGGAAGCGGTGCAATATGTTTGGCAGTAACTCCAAAAATGAAAATGTTAGGAGTAAAAAATAGATGTAGATTATATGAGATTCCTAAAAATATAAATTATATTATAGCAATGCCTAGAATGAAGAAATATATTGAATATTCAGCCAACATATATGAAATTTATTTAAAATATTTTTCAAAAGATGATATTCACGTATATTCAATAGATGAAGCTTTTATAGATGTATCTAAGTATTTCAAATTATATAAAGTAGAGCCAATAACTTTAGTAAAAGAGGTTATAAAAGAAATTAAAGATACAACAGGAATAACTGCAACAGCAGGAGTTGGAACAAATATGTATTTAGCAAAAGTAGCTTTAGATATAACTGCAAAACATAGTGTAAGTAATATAGGATATTTGGATGAAGAAAAATATAAAAAAGATTTAGGAAATCATAAACCACTTACAGATTTTTGGCAGATAGGCAAAGGAATATCAGAATCTTTGAAAAAAATGGGAATATATACAATGAATGACATAGCAAATGCAGAACCAAGAAAGCTATACAATAAATTTGGAGTAAATGCAAAATATTTAATAGACCATTCAAAAGGAATAGAACCATGTACAATACAAGAAATAAAACAATATAAGCCTAAAACAAACTCAATATCAACAAATCAAATATTGTTTAAAGATTATAATTATGCTGATGCTTTGTTAGTAACAAAAGAGATGGTAGAGCTGTTAAGTTTAGAATTAATTACTAAAAATCTAAAAACAGAAAGCATAAATTTATATGTAGGATATTCAAAAGATTGTATTGAGCCAAGCAAAGGAAGTAAAAAATTAGAAATAGCAACTAATATTTATACAGACTTATTAAAAGAATATGAAAAATTATATTCAAAAATAGTAAGTAAGATAGAACCAATAAGACGAATAGGTATTTCATTTGGAAGACTTTCAAATGATAATTATGAACAATTAAACTTGTTTGTAAATCAAGAGAAAAAAGATAAAGAAAAAAATATAGAAAGAACAATAAATATTTTGAAAAATAAATTTGGAAAAAATCTGTTATTAAAAGGTATAAATTTGCAAGAAAATGCAACAACAACTGTAAGAAATAATTTAATAGGAGGACATAATGCTTATTAAATGAGAAAGGAGAAAAAATGTCAAGTTCAGATAGAGCAAAACAATTCTTACCATTTGATGCTTTAAATGGTTTTCAGTTAGCTTTAAGAGAAAAAGAAAAAATTATAGTGGATAAAAAAGAATTGTCAGAAGAAATGAAAGAAGAATTATCAAAAAAATTAAATTCACTAGAAATAGGGGATAAGGTAAAAATTATTCATTATAAAAATAAACAATATAAGATAGATGTAGGAATATTTAATCAAATAAATAGGGTACAAAGATTTATTGTAGTTGGAAATAATAAGATTGCGATTGATAATATTTTTAGAATATATGATTTATAAAAAATAAGATATTGCAAAATAATTTAGTTAATGATACAATTAAATTGTATATAGTAAATTAATTATAGAGGAAAATAAATATGATATATGAATTTGAAGTAATAGGGAATATAGTAGGAAAACAAAGACCTAGAATTAATACATATACATATAATGTTTATACTCCAAATAAAACTAAAGACTATGAAGAATATATACAACAAAGTTTTAAAATAAAATATCCCAATCATAAATTATTAGAAGGAAGGATTTCAATAGAAATAATAGCATTCTTAGAAATTCCAAAAAGTACAAGTAAAAAGAAATATGAAGAAATGCTAAATGGAAGTATTAGTCCAACTAAAAAACCAGATATAGATAATATAGCAAAATCAATACTTGATGCATTAAATAAATTTGTTTTTAAAGATGATAATCAAGTAACTAAATTAACAGTAGAAAAGAAATACTCTGAAGTAGAAAAAGTATGTGTAAAAATTGAAGAATATTAAAGTGGAGTAGCTTATGAAGTTAATTAGAAAAATTATATTATGGTTTCTAATTATTCTAATAATTGTAACTGTAGGAATTACTTTTTATGGTTATAAATATTATAAAGAAACAATAGAAAAAGTTCCATTACAATCAAGAATAACAGAAATAAGAAATGATTATACATTTGTAAAAAAGGAAGATATGCCAAGACAATATTTAGACGCAGTTGTAGCAGTAGAAGATAGAAGATTTTATAATCATGGCTCAGTTGATCCAATTGGAATTTTAAGAGCAATTTTTTCGAATATAAAAAGTAGGGATATAAAAGAAGGTGGAAGTACCATTACTCAACAAGTTGCAAAAAATATTTACTATATAGAAGAAAAAAATGTTGTAAAAAGAAAAGTTGCAGAAGTATTTACAGCAATGCAATTACAAAGAGAATATGAAAAAGATGATATATTAGAAATATATGTAAATACAATTTACTTTGGAAATGGATATTATGGAATAAAAGAAGCTTGTAATGGATATTTGAAAAAAGAACCTAAGGATATGAATTTAGCAGAATTGTCTATGCTTGCAGGAGTACCAAATGCACCAAGTGTATATGCACCAAATGTTGATAAAGAACTTTGTAAACAAAGACAAAAACAAGTATTAAATGCTATGATATCAGAAGGATATATAAGTGAAGAAGAAGCTAAAAATGTTGACCAAAGTTTTATAGATAACATTGAATAAAAATTATATTAATATAATTTTTATTCAAAATCTTTAAGCATAAAATCTGGCATAATGCCAGAAATATATGCGGGTATAATTTAGTGGTAGAATGTCATGCTTCCGACCTGATAGCGCGGGTTCGATTCCCGCTACCCGCTCCAATAAGTAAAATCGTCGCACCAGACGAAAGTATTGATAAATCAACTGTAAAAGGTTGATTTTTTTGATGCCTTTTATTTTAAACGAAAGGATGGTGTGAGATGATTACTGTAA
>CANQYG010000032.1 GCA_947628015.1 uncultured Clostridia bacterium | reverse complement strand
ATAGCGCTTGGAATAGTTGTTTTAGCATTATTATTTGCAGGTGTTATATAAATCATTGCCAAAAATTTGATTACAGTAGAATTAAAATCTTCTAGTAATAAAAGATAAAATATAGAATACATTTTAAATATGAATTTTTTAGAGATTGTTTTAATTAGTATTAGCCTTGGAATGGACGCTTTTGCAGTTGCAATTTGCAAAGGTATGGCAATACATAATGGAAATGCAAAAAAGGGAATAATTATAGCTTTATATTTTGGAATATTTCAAGCTTTAATGCCTTTTATAGGATATATTTTAGGTCTAAGATTTGCAAAAGTAATAAATACAATTGACCATTGGCTAGCTTTTGGGCTACTTGCTATAATTGGAATCAATATGATAAAAGAATCTTTCAACCAAAAAGAGGAAAATGTAAATGATGATGTGAGTTTCAAAACTATGTTTATTTTAGCATTAGCTACAAGCATAGATGCCCTAGCAGTAGGAATTACATTTGCTTTTTTAGAAGTTAGTATTTACCTTCCAATTCTTTGCATAGGACTTATAACATTTGCAATGTCTTTTATTGGAGTAAAAATTGGTACTAAATTTGGAGATAAATTTAACAATAAAGCAGAAACAGCAGGAGGAATAATTCTTATTTTAATGGGGCTAAAAATACTATTAGACCATTTAGAGGTATTTTAACAAAATAAAAAAATAATAATGAGAATATTAATGTAATTTGATAAATTACTTGATATTCTTTTTTATTTGTTATAAGATATAGTTGATGATATCTAATATAAACAAGAAAGGAATGTATTTTAAAATGGATAAGAAAAAAGAGGAGAACATTAAACCAGAAACTAAGAAAAAAGAAGAGAAAATTGAAACAAAAGCTTTTAATAAGGTAGATAGCAAAACAAAAAAGGAAGATGTATTTTCTAGTATTGATGAAAAAAATAAAGAAGTTAAAAAGGAAAAGAAAGAAAATACTGCATCAAAAAATGAAGTTAAAGGTACAGTTACTGTAAATAAAAAAATAGAAGAAAAGCAAAAAACAAAAAAATCAGGTAAAAAAGGTAAATGGGTAGTATTGACTATTGCTACAATTTGTTTAATAGCAATAATAGTAGGAATAGTATTTTTTATACAAACACCTTATTATACGTTGATGAGAGCATTTAGTGCAATAAAAAGTGGAGATATTAATACTATAAACAAATATGTTGCTTACGATACTTTAATGGATTCTGTAACTGGTAGCTTAAATGTTGGAGAAGAAATGAGCGAATTTGAAAAAAATTGCTTTAGTGAATTTAAATTCAATATTAATACTGTAAAAGTTGAAGGAGATACTGCTAGTATTAATGTTGACACAACAAATAAAAACTTTAGAAATGCTGTTACAAAATGGACACAAAGTATTTATCAAAAATTTATAAGTGGTGAAGATATATCAAATGAACAAGGTATAACTTTATTAAATGAATGTTTAAAAGATTCATCAATTGGAACAATAACAACTAACAAAGATATAACTTTAAATAAAGTTAATGGAAAATGGACAATAAATGTTAATGATGAATTAATAGATGCAATTTTCCCAGGAATAAGTGAAGTTGTAAATTCTATTGAAGCCTTAACAGAGTAATAAAAAATATATTAAAAGCGTATGTTAAATTTAAATAACATACGCTAAAATTTTGGCAAAAAGTTAAGAATTTTTTTAAATGCTTTTATCACGTCAAGTAAAAAGATAAATGCAAATGCTTTAATCATAGTAAATTATAATCATAAAACTTGATATTTTACATAAAATGTGGTATAATATGGTTAATTTAATGGAACAAAGTAATTTTTTAATTAAAAAGACGAGGAGGAAAAAAAGTTATGTGCAAGATGAATAATTATCCAAACTTATACTTAAAGGCAGGAGGAATTCTACGGGAAGAAGGTATAAATCCTTCTACTCCGGGATTTGAAATGCTAAGGAGAGGCATAGTAATTTACAAAATTGAAGGACCAGTACCCAACTTTTTTGAACAAGTAAAGACAGGAATGGTAATTCCTTCAAACGAAGTAAAGAAACAGCGTAGTCCAGAAGAACAGTGGATGATAGAGGCTATGAAGTCTAGAAACATCAATGTTCCACTAATGGATTACATCCAAACTTTAGCAGCAAAACTGTAACACATACTTTTTAAGGGCTAAGTGAGAAATATTTCTCATAGCCCTTTTATTTATACTCTAGGAAAGTCATCGTCGAAGACGATAGACTTGACGTAGAGGAGAATTATGCGAAACTTAGATTTTCTAAGCAATTTTATTGCATAGAAAATCTTAGTTCCGTTTTTCTATCTATTGCCAAAAGCAATAAAAAGGTATAAAATATGTATAATAGTGAAAAAAGGAAAGGAATTCTAATGAATAAAAGTTGGAGGATAAAAGAACAAAATATAAATAGAGCAGAAGAAATTGCACAGAAATTCCATTTAAGTGAATTAGTATCTAAAATTCTTTCACATAAAAAATTAAATAATCAAGAAATAGAAAAATTTTTAAATCCTACTAGAAGAGATTTTTATGATCCTTTTTTAATGCCAGATATGGATAAGGCAATAGATAGAATTGCAAAAGGAATTGAAAACAAAGAGAAAATAATAATATATGGGGATTATGATGCAGATGGTATTACTAGTACAGTAATATTAAAAAGATTTTTTAAGGATAGAAAAATAAATATAGATACATATATTCCTAACAGATTAGATGAAGGATATGGATTAAATAAAAATGCAGTAGAAAAAATTGCAAAAGATGGCTATACTTTAATGATTACAGTTGACTGTGGAATAACATCAATAGAAGAAGTAGAATTTGCAAAAACACTTGGTCTTGATATAATAATTACAGACCATCATGAGACACTTGATACATTGCCAGATGGAATAGCAGTTGTAGATTGCAAAAGAAAAGATAACAAATATCCATTTGAAGCTTTAGCTGGATGTGGAGTTGCTTTTAAATTAATACAAGCTTATTGCATAAGATTTAATATTAATGAAAATGAATGTTTAAAATATTTGGATATAGCTTGTGTTGGAACAATTTCAGATATTGTTCCATTAGTTGATGAAAATAGAGTAATTGCTAAGCTAGGTCTTATGCTAATTAAACAGACTAAAAATTTAGGAATTAGAGAAATTTTAAATTTATCAGGTTACAAAGATATAAACTCTACAACAATATCTTTTGGAGTATCTCCTAGAATCAATGCTTGTGGAAGAATGGGACATCAAGAAATAGCATTAAAATTGTTACTTACTGATGATCCATTTGAAGCTAGAAAATATGCTAAGCAACTAGAAGAGTATAATAAACAAAGACAAGAAATAGAAAAGAAAATATATGAAGAAGCACAAATTCAAGCAGAAGAAAATATAGACAAGCCTTGTTTAATAATTGGAAAAGAAGGTTGGCATCATGGAGTAATAGGAATAGTTTCTTCAAAAATAACAGATAAATATTATAAACCAAGTATTCTTTTATGTTTTGAAGGAGAAGAGGCAAAAGGTTCAGGAAGAAGTATAGATGGTTTTGACCTTCATAAAGCAATAGTTGACTGTAGTAAGTATTTAAAACATTTTGGCGGTCATAGTATGGCAATAGGATTAAGCTTAGACTATAAAGACTTCGAGAATTTTAAAAAACAATTTGAAGAATATGCTGAAGAAAATTTAAAAGATATTCCTACTCAAGAATTAGAAATAGATGAAGAAATTTCTGCAAAAGATATAAATTTAGATTCTGTAAAGGATTTAAAATTGTTAGAGCCATTTGGAGAATCTAATTCAGTTCCACAAGTATTATATAAAAACATAAAAATTGTATCTATTAGAACACTATCAGAAGGCAAACATTTAAAGCTAACTTTACAAGATGATAATACTATTTTAGATGCAATAGGTTTTAATTTAGGAGACTTAGCAGATAAATATCAAATTGGCGACAAAATAGATGTTGTAGGAAATCTAGAGTTAAATAATTTTAACAATATATTAAGTGTACAAATAAATTTAAAAGATTTAAGAAAATCAATATCTAAATAAAAAATAGAGGAAAAAGATATGGCAGATATAGTAGAAAGAAATATTAAAGACATAATTAATGAGGCAAAATCTCATAATAAAAGAATAGATGCAAAGTTAATTAATAAAGCATATGAATATGCTAAAATGCATCATGGAGACCAAAAAAGGTTATCAGGTGAAGAATATATAGTTCATCCTATTCAAGTTGCTTATACTTTAGCAACTTTAGGATTAGATGATGCTACTATTTGTGCTGCCTTAATGCATGATTTACTAGAAGATACTGATGTTACATTAGATGATTTAAAACAAGAATTTAGTGAAGAAATTGCAGAGATGGTAAATGGGGTAACTAAACTTGGAAAAATCAACTATGTAAGCGCAGAAGAAGAACAAGTTGAAAACTATAGAAAAATGTTTTTAGCAATGGGTAAAGATATAAGAGTTATCTTAATTAAGCTAGCAGATAGACTTCATAATATGAGAACATTAAAATATTTAAAAAGAGATAGACAGATAGCAAATGCTAAAGAAACAATAGAGTTATATGCACCTCTTGCAAATAGACTTCGGAGTATATTCTTTAAAATGGGAGCTAGAAGATTTAGCTTTCAAATATTTGTATCCAGAAGAATTTAGAGAACTAGCAGAAGGAATAGATAAAAAGAGAGAAGAAAGATTAAAATTTATTGATGCTATAACAGATGAAATAAAAACAAATTTAAAAAAGGAACATATAGTTGCAGAAATAACAGGTAGAGCAAAGCACTTTTACTCAATTTATAGAAAAATGCAAAGGGATAATAAAACATTAGACCAAATATATGATTTATTTGCTTTAAGAATTTTAGTAAACTCTGTAAAAGATTGCTATGCAGCACTTGGAGTGGTACACGAGCTATATACACCAATGCCGGGAAGATTTAAAGATTATATATCAGTACCAAAGCCTAATATGTATCAATCACTTCATACAACTTTAATTGGACCAAACGGAACACCATTTGAAGTTCAGATAAGGACTTATAATATGCATAGAATAGCTGAGTTTGGTATAGCAGCGCATTGGGCATACAAAGAGCAAAGCTTTTTAAAAGGAAAAAAAGCAAATGTTGTTGTAACAGAGGACAAACTTTCTTGGTTAAGGGAAAGCTTAGAGTGGCAAAAAGATATGCAAGACCCTCAAGAGTTTTTAAATACATTGAAAACAGAATTATTTGAAGATGAGGTATATGTATTTACTCCAAAAGGAGAAATAAAAACTCTTCCAAAAGGAAGTACACCAATTGATTTTGCTTATAATATTCACGCAGAAATTGGAAACAAAATGACAGGGTGCAAAATAAATAGCAAAATGATGCCAATAATTACTAAGCTTAATAATGGTGATATAGTTGAAATAATAACGAGTGAAAATAGCAAAGGTCCAAGTAGAGATTGGCTTAAATTTGTACAAAGTTCATCTGCAAAAAATAAGATAATGCAGTGGTTTAAAAAGAACGAAAGACAGGAAAATATTGAAAAAGGGAAAGTGCTTGTTGAAAAAGAAATAAAAAGAATTGGTATGACACATGATGAATTATTTAGCACAAAATATTATAATCCAATGCTTGAAAGGTATAATTTTAGAAACTTAGATGAAATGTATGCAGCAGTTGGATTTGGCTCAATAGGAGTAAGTAAGATAATAACAAGAACTTTAGAAGAATATAAAAAATATAATAAAGAATCTGATGAAAATGTAGAAGAAAAAATTGAAGAATTAAAAAATGAAACAAGACCAAAATCATCTAAGACAGGAATAATTGTAAAAGGAATTGAAAACTGCTTAGTAAAACTTTCTAAATGTTGTAGCCCAGTTCCAGGAGATGAAATAGTTGGATATATAACAAGAGGAAGAGGTGTTACAATCCATAGAAAAGATTGTAAAAATCTTAAAGACTTACTTCAAGAAGAAGGAAGAATAATAGATGTATATTGGGATGAAGAAAAACAAAGCTCATATAAAGTTGAAATAAATATATATGCAAACGATAGACAAGGACTTTTGTCAGATATAATTAATTTAATATCTACTTTAGATGTAAACTTAAATGAAATTAAAGCAAAATCAAATAAAGAAAAAATTGTAGTTATTGAAATGACAATAGAAGTAAAAAATCTAGAAGACTTAAATACAGCTATGAGAAAGTTCGGAAAAGTAGATAGTGTTTATGACGTAAGACGTAAAAAATAGTAGAAAAGGTATTTAGGAGATAGATAAGTGTTAAATTGTATAGTGTTAATTATAAGTAAAATTTTGAGTAGTATTATAGGTATATTCAAAAAAAATAGCGGTAATGTAGTCGGCAAAATAGCAATTAAGCTAAGACCAAATATTATAAAATATTTTAAAATCGATTGCCCAGTTATAGCAGTAACAGCAACAAATGGAAAAACTACTACAAATAATTTACTTTCATATATAGTAAAGAAAAATGGAAAAGTAGCAGTTAGTAATACTGAAGGGAATAATATGGAAACAGGAATTGTTACTAAACTTATAAAAAATAGTACAATAACAGGAAAAATAAAAGCAGATTTTATAACATTAGAAGTAGATGAAAGTTATGTTCCAAAAGTATTTAAGAAAATAAGATTAGATACATTAATAGTTTTAGACTTTTTTAGAGATCAACTAGATAGAAATGGTGAAGAAGAATCATTAATATTAAAAATAAATGAATTTTTAAAAGATTATAAAGGAAATTTGATTTTAAATAATGATGATCCAAATGTTGCAAGATTAGGAAAAGCAAATCCAGAAAATAAAAATGTATATTACTTTAGTGTAGATAAATATAAGTATGCTACAAAAGAAGAAAAAGAAGTAGGAGAGGGAAAGTTTTGCCCATTTTGTAAAACAAGGTTAGAATATGAATATTATCAATATTCACATATAGGAAAGTTTAAATGTCCTAAATGTGGATATGGAGAAAATGATATATATTTGAAAGTAAATAGTGTAGATGTAAAAGAAGGAACATTTGAAGTAGAAAATAATGATACTTCAGAAGATAGAAAAAGAGAAGGAACAACATATAAAACACTTGCAAATAGTATATATGCAATTTATAATTATGCAGCAGCACTTGCGTTTTCAAAATTATATAATTTAGATGCAAAAGAGGCACTGGCTACTTTTAAATTGGATAATGGAAGATGCGAAGAAATAGAAGTAAAAGGTTCAAAGACATTAATAAACTTGGCAAAAAATCCAACAGGAGCAAATGTAAGCTTAAGAATATTAAATGAAGATAGCGACGAAAAAGATTTGCTATTTGTATTAAATGATAATATTGCAGATGGATTTGATGTTTCTTGGATATGGGATATAAATTTTAATATACAAAATGTAAATAGAATTATAACCTCTGGTAAAAGAGCATATGATATAGCAATAAGAATAAAAACAAGTGGATTTGATAAAGAAAAGATAGAAACATATTTGGATTTAGATGAAGCGGTAAAAGCATTATATAAAACAAAAGGAAAAAAATATGTGATAGCAAACTATACAGCACTTCAACCAACAAGAAAAGTAATATTTGATTATAAGAAAATGTAATTAATACTCAAAAAAATAGATAGGATTTTTAAATTCTGTCTATTTTTTTCTTGGATATGGCTTAGGTTCATTAGTTAGACCTAGTAAATAATCTACACTTGTATTATAGAAATTAGATAGCTCAATTAAAACTTTAGTTGGAATATCATTTTTGCCAATTTCATATTGATTATATCCAGTTTGAGACATATTTAAAATTTTACCAATTTCTTTTTGAGTTAAACTTTTGTCTTCTCTTAAATCTCTTAATCTTTGATACATTTTTACATATATAATCTAATAAAAAAATGATTAGATTATTTCTCCTTTCTCAATTAAATTAAATTATAAAATAAGTTAAAAGGAGTTATTGACTTTTAACTTAAACTAAGTTAAAATATTTTTATAACTTAAATTAAGTTAAAATGATAAGGAGGAAACAAATGAAAATAGAAGAAATGAGAGAAAAGGGAATAACATTAATAGCGCTAGTAGTAACAATAATAATATTGCTAATACTAGTAGGAGTAACCTTAAATATGGCATTATCAGGAGATGGTTTATTTAGTATGGCAAGAAAAGCAGCAACAGATTATAATCAAAAATCAGTAGAAGAAAAATTACAACTAATGTATGCAGAAAAAATAATGGAAGATGTTGATAACAATTCAAATACTAAATCAGATGTAACAGATGTATTAGAAGAAATGGCAGGAGGAGAAATTACTCAAAAAGATATAGAAGAATTTAATAAGTTATTGGAACCATATAATGAGGAAGTAAAAGGAATAACAACTGTAGAAGAGCTAGCAAAAATAGGACAAGATGAAGAACATCCAATAGATGGAGTATATGTTCAATTAAGTGATATAGAAAGATTAGAAAAAAAGATAGGTTCAAAGGAACAGCCATTTAAAGGAATATATAATGGAAATGGAAAAAGTATAAAAGAGTTAAATATAACAGCAGAGAACGATTATGAAGGAATGTTTGCAAAAAATGAAGGAACGATTAAAAATGTAACAATAAATAATTGTCAAATTAATTCGCATGGGGGACTGATAGGAGGAATAGTAGGAGAAAATACAGGATTAATAGAAAATTGTATTGTAGCTGCAGGAGAGATAGAATCTAAAGGGGCTACTGGAGAGTTTAAGGATTCTAGTTTAGTTGGAGGGATATGTGGTTATAACGTTGAAGGAGGAGAAGTTAGAAATTGCAAGAATTCTGCAGATATTCAAGGTAAATGGGGATTAGTTGGAGGAATATGTGGATATAATTTTGGATCAAATATAATAAAGTGCGAAAATAGAGGTAGTATTAGTGGATATTATCAATTTGGTGGAATTGCTGGTGACTCAGATGGAAGAGGAGCAGAAAGAGTATCACTTGTAGAGGATTGTGATAATTATGGAAAAATTTTAGATAATGATGAAGATCCTGGATATAATATGGACAAATCGAAGACCGGTGGAGGAATTACTGGTTGCAATTTTTATAATAGCATAGTGAGAAACTGTTGTAATTTTGGACAAGTAGAGACGAGTGGTGGAGAAATAGGAGGCATAGCAGGAGCAAATGCTCAGGATATTATAAATTGTAAAAATGAGGGAAATGTTTCTGGACATCGACAAGTTGGACGGGATTGCTGGTCGTTTAGATGGGACTGTGAGAGAATGCGTAAATAAGAATAATATAAAGGGGACCTTAGAAGTAGGTGGCGTAGTGGGATGTATAATTAGTACTGGAAAAGTCGAACATTGTAGTAATAGTGGAAAAGTTACTGGAAACAGCGCTTACCGGAGAAATTGCTGGTAATGAGAATACGGCGAGTGGACAGATAACGAATTGAGTTATTAAGAATTTTTAAATTTTTTAAAAATATTATGATGTTATGATGATTAATGTAAGAAAAATTGTCAAATATCATTGTTGGAAAAAGAAATTAAAGAGATAAAATATAGAATGAACAATATTGATACGAAAAAATTTAATTAATGTAAAACCTTAATAAAAACTAATATGCTAAAAATATAGCATAATATAAGGAAGAAATCAAGAAATTGAAATTTAAAAGTTTGTAATAATTGAATAAAAAATGAAAAAAGAAAATCTTATAAAAAGCTTAAGTGAAGCTAATTATAAGATTTTTCATATTTTTATTAAGGTTTTACCTTAATAACATAATGTAAAGGAAAGGATATGAAAACAAATGAAAGTTAAGAAAATACAAGAAAAAGAAAAGATACTTAATAAGAAAAAAGTAGAAAAATTAAAAGAAAAAGGAATAACATTAATAGCGCTAGTTGTTACAATAATAATCTTATTAATATTAGCAGGAGTAACACTAAATATGGCACTATCAGGAGATGGATTATTCAGCAGAGCAAGAAATGCAGCAGAAAAGTATAAAAAAGCGCAAGAAGATGAACAAGAATTAATAAGTGACATAGGAAAAGAAATGAATAGCGAATATGTAGGAGCATATGTAACAGGATATACACTAACCGAAGTAGAATGCAAAATAACACCAAAACAATCTGGGGTAAATAAAGAAGATGAGCCTTTGAACAGTTATAATGGAAATATTGAAAAAGACGAAAATGGAAATCAAGTATTTAAAACAGAAACGGACATGAAGTGGAGAATTTGGGATTATGATGGGACAATATTAAGAATTATATCAGAAAAGCCAACGGAAAAAGCACTATATTTAAAAGGTGCAGATGGATATAATGGAGGAGTTGGAGCGATGAATAAAGTATGCAATGATTGTTATTCTAACGGAAAGGCTGGAGTAAGTGCTCGAAATCTAAGAAGAAGTGATATAGAAAAGGTAAGTACATATGATTATAGGAAATTTAAGACTAAAAGTTCATATTTTCCTGTTGATGAAAGTAGTACTGGTGATGATATTATAAACTTTGGAGAGAATCTAGTACTTGCAAAAGATAAAGAAATTCCATCTGCGTGGAAAAAAGATTCTGAATGGAGTTACGAGTATAATAAAGAAAAAAGTGAAATGAATGGTAATCCAAGTTGCGAATATCCTTGGGAATATGATTTTACACTTGAAGAAACAACAAGTAGTTATATTGAAGATGATGAAAATAGAAAGATAAAAGAAGCATTTTATTCACACACTTATATGGAAGGTGAATTTGAGAAAAAAGAGTATTTTGATATGATATTTACAAATGGAAGAAATAGTGATGTTCAACATACATATTGGCTTGGAACGCGCTTTACAAATAAAGAGAGTACAGATTTTACTTTTCGGTCATGCTTATGTTCATGTTACTAGTAATGATAAGCAAGTGAATGGCAATATGAGTTTTTCTACAAGTGGGGACGAACCTTGCATACGGTTATAAGTTAAGACCAATTATAGAAATTAATCTTGAAAAAGCAGGTTATAAGTTAGTAAAAAATATGGATTCTGAAATTGATGCAGAGTACAGATTGACAAAGAAAGATTTATAAAATGAAATAATGATATAGAAAAGTGTATCTAAAAGTATGCTTTTCTATTATTTTTTTGAACTTTTGCAGCCATAATTATCATTCGTTAAGGTAAATTCTATTAAAATTATTGATAAAAAAAGTAAGTATGTTATTATCAAAATATAATAATTTCAATAAAAAAGGGGAAAAAATATGAAAAAATCTAATATAATTTTAATTTGTGTAATTGCTATTGTAGCCATACTTGTTATGTTTTTTATAAGCAGTTACAATGGAATAGTGTCTAAAAATGAAGAGGTTGAAAGTAGTTTATCTAATTTAGATGTAATGTTACAAAGAAGAGCAGATTTGATACCAAATTTAGTTAATACAGTTAAAGGATATACAAATCATGAAAATGAAATCATAGAAAAAGTAACAGAGGCAAGAACAAAATTAGTAAATGCAAGTAGTGTAGAAGAAAAATCTAATGCCAATAATGAGTTATCTAGTTCGTTAAATGCATTAATGGTAGTTGTAGAAAACTATCCAGATTTAAAATCTTCTGAAAACTTTACACAATTATCTGATGAATTGGCGGGAACAGAGAACCGTATTGCTGTTGCAAGAAAAGATTATAATAATGCAGTTAAAAACTTTAATACAACAATAATAAAATTTCCAAGTAACATAGTTGCTAATATGTTTGGATTTGAAAAAGCAACTTATTTTGAGGCAGAAGAAACGAGTTTGGAGGTGCCTAATGTCAATTTTGAATAAAAAAAGTAATATTAAAAAAATTATAACAATTTCTTTGTTGTTATTAATATTGCTTAGTTCAAAATGCTTTGCTGTAGTAAAAACTACAGCAGATTTCTATGTTAATGATTATGCAGGTTTATTAAATGAAGAAACGAAATCTTATATAATAAATGCAAATAAAAGGCTAAATTCTCAAACTGGTGCTCAAATTGTAGTAGTAACAATTCCTAGTTTGGATAATAGTTCATTGGAAGATTATGCTACACAATTATTTAGAGATTTTGGAATAGGAGATAAAACAAAAAATAATGGAGTATTATTATTACTAACTTTAGAAGAAAGACAATTTAGAGTTGAAGTTGGTTATGGATTAGAGGGAATTTTGCCTGATGGAAAAACTGGAAGAATACAGGATGAGTATATTATACCATATCTAAAACAGAATCAATGGGATGAAGGGATAAAAAATGGATTTAGTGCAATTTTAGAAATTGTTGCAAGTGAATATAATGTGGATGTAGGAGCAGAAACAGCTGTTGCAACAGGGAATGCTGAACAAAATAAAAATGATTTAAATGTGTTGATAATATTTGGATTACCTTTTATAACTTTGATAATTGGAATGATATTAGGAATTTTAAAAAAGATAAAAGTTATAAAAAAGAAACCATTAATTATAACTAGTGTAATATATTTTATTATACTAACTATAATATATATTAATATTTCTAAAGGAATGACTGTATATAATGTTGAGTCCGAAGCTTTAGGGCAATTTTATATAATTGGATTTTTTGAGATATTTAATTTAGTGTTTTTTTTAGCTGGATTAACATCATTTTTTAGAAAATATGGTAGAGGAGGTTTCTATGGAGGAGGCTTTACTGGAGGATTTTCTGGAGGTGGAGGATCCTTTGGAGGAGGGGGCTCTTCTGGAGGAGGCGGAAGTTCAAGAAGTTTCTAAAGGTAAATTTACTATTTAAAGAATAAATTAATGAGAAAAAAATTTAATTAAGGTAAAAACTTAATAAAAATTAATATGTACAAAATATAGCATAATATAAGGATAAAATCAAGAAATTAAAAATTAAAAGTATATAAAAGTTTTGTAAAAAATGAAAATAAAAAATCTTATAAAGAGCTTAAATAAAGCTAATTATAAGGTTTTTTATTTTTTTATTAAGTTTTTACCTTAATAAAAATAACATAATGTGAAAATGGAGGGAGAAAACAAATGAAATGTAAGGAAATACAAGAAAAAGAAAAAGTCAAATTACAATTACAAAATAAGAAAAAACAAAAATTAAAAGAAAAAGGTATAACGCTAATAGCGTTAGTAGTGACAATAATAATATTGCTAATCTTAGCGGGAGTAACACTAAATATGGCATTGTCAGGAGATGGCTTGTTTAGTAAAGCAAGAGATGCAGCAGACAAGTATAAAAAAGTACAAGAAGATGAAGAAAAATTAATAGATGATATAGTAGGAGTAAAAGAAATAGGTACAGCTGAAGAACTTAAAAAATTAGCAGAAGAAGTAAATGCAGGAGGAAATTATTTTGGATACATAGTTACATTAACTGATGATATTAACTTAACAGAAATAGAGGAATGGACACCAATAGGAACCGAAGAACATCCTTTTGAAGGAATATTTGAGGGAAATTATCATAAAATTGATGGAATAACAATAAATACAGAAAATGATTATCAACGGATTAATTGGAGTAAATAAAGGAACAATCAGAGACTTAGTTATTAATTCTGGAAAAATAAGTGGTGGAGAATGTACAGGAGGAGTTGTTGGCAAAAATTTACGGAAAAATAGTAAATTGTGGAAATAGAATTAATGTGACAGCGAGTGATTGTAGTGTTGGAGGAATAACTGGTAGAAATGTAGGAGGAAATATAAGTGGATGCTTTAATACTGGTAATGTGAGTGGAAATGGAACTACCGGTGAGAGTCATGCTGGTGGAATTTTAGGAACTGCAGTTGGAGGGGGACAAGTAAGCGATTGCTACAATAAAGGTAATGTAAGCGCTAGTCAAAGATATTCAGGTGGTATAATTGGAGCGATTGGTTTATATGAATCTATACAATTGAATATTTTGAATTGTTTTAATGTAGGTACGATTACGGGAGCACAATGGGTTGGTTCTCTAGTTGGATGCGGACCGGTTTGTGTAAGTTTTGAAAAGTGTTTTTATTCTGGGGATCAATGGTATGGATACTCTAGGCGGAAGTTGGTTGAAAGAAGACGTTAAATTGATTAATGTTGAAGAGAATACTTGGGTTCGAGAATTAGGAGAGTCTTTTACACTTGAAGGTTCAAGTGACCAGTATCCAATATTAGTTTGGGAAAATAAATAAAAACTCTTTGAATTATATATTGACTGACATTTTGGTTGGATATATGTAATGTTGATAATAAAAACATATTAAAATTTAATTAAGGTAAAAACTTAATAAAAATTAATATGTACAAAATATAGCATAAAGTAAGGGAAAAATCAAGAAAATAAAAATTAAAAGTATGTAATAATTTAATAAAAAATGAAAAAGAAAAATCTTATAAAAAGCTTAAATAAAGCTGATTATAAGATTTTTTATATTTTTATTAAGTTTTTACCTTAATAAAA